>QKHF01000037.1 GCA_003250135.1 Paracoccaceae bacterium
CCCGGCCAGCGCGCCTGGCGTCTCGTCCACCGGCTCCGGCGCCGCCTCCAGCGGGGCCGACCGGCGCCGGCGCAGACGGTCGGTCGACAGGTTGAACGTCACCCGGTGCAGCCAGGTGGAGAGCTTCGCCTCTCCCGGCCGCCAGTCGGGCGCCATCCTCCAGACCCTCAGCATCGCCTCCTGCGTCACATCCTCGGCCTCCGCCTCATCGCGCAGCATGCGCCGGGCCAGCGCCAGAACGCGGGGCGCATGACGCGTCGTCAAAACGCGCGCTGCGGACTGATCGCCCGCCGCGAACCGCGCCACCAGCGCGTCGTCGTGTTCCTCTCCGGCCGCGTCCAGCGCCATCGCCATCCGTCCCGGTCATCCCCTCTTCACCCGCCGCGCGGGCTGCGCGCCGCCGAGTCCGTCGTTCGGCCCCGGCGACGTCGCGCATCTTAACGCGCCGGTTAGCGTTCGGGGCGCTCTTCATCAGGCCCATGGCGGCCGTGCTCGCGGTCGTGATGGCGATGCTTGAACCGCATCTCCTCGACCTCGGCCTTGTCGATCGCGCCGTCGCCATTGGCGTCGATGCGCTCGAACATACGCCCTCCGCGCTTTTCCGAAAGAGCCGCGAATTCATCCGCCGAGATCGCGCCGTCCTCGTTCTCGTCCATGCGCTCCAGCATATGCTCGGCGCGGCGCTCGGCGCGCTCCATCGCCTTGGCGATCAGCTCGTCCTTCGAGACCACGCCGTCGCCGTCCGCGTCCATATCGCCGAACCGGTCGCCGCGCAGGGCCGCGAACTCCTCTTTCGTGACTTTCCCGTCGCCATCCGCGTCGGCCTTCTCGAACAGGGCCGCCGGGTCGTGCCGCATGCCATGCTCGCCTTCGCGGGCGCCGGCCGACGTCGCGAGGCTGGTCGCCAGAAGCGCCGCGATCGCGACGGAAGCCGTCAACGCGCCGACCGCGTTGCGAAAGTGTTTTTTGGTCAAGGACATCTTGTCATCCTCTTGCCTGTGAACCTGCGCCGCCGGGCCTTGTTCGCCCAACGACGCTTCTTTCACGGGCCCGCGACTTGTTTCCGTCGCGAAAATGCGTCATCTGACCGCAAATCCTTGGCGCGGCTGGAAAGCTGAAGCCCCCAGACCAGGTGATGGCCATGCCCATGCAATCATCGAGCCCGCAAGACGAGCGCCCGCTGTTCCAGGCGATGCGCCGCGGCTGGATGCGCCGCTGCCCCAAATGCGGGACGGCGCCGCTGTTCGAGGGCTATCTGAAAGTGCGCGATCACTGCGGGAATTGCGGCGAGGCCTATCACCACCATCGCGCGGACGACATGCCCGCCTGGGCGACCATCCTGATCGTCGGGCACCTGCTGGCGGGCTCGATCCTGACCGCCGAGCAGACCTGGCAGCCGCCGATCTGGATCCATTTCACCCTCTGGCCCTCACTGGGCGCGGCGATCAGCCTGTTCCTGCTGCCGCGGTTGAAGGGCGCCGTGGTCGGCATGCAATGGGCCAACCGGATGCACGGCTTCGACCAACCGAGCGGGCCGGCGCGAAGCCTTGACTGAGGCGCCCGACGCTCCTGCCGAGGAGGCGACGCCCCGCGACGCCGCCACCCTTGTCCTTCTGCGCCAGAATGAAGACGGCGTCCCGAGCGTTCTGATGGGACGGCGGGGCGGCGGCGCGCGATTCATGCCGTCTAAGATCGTGTTTCCCGGCGGCGCGGTGGACCCGGACGACGAGATTTTCGCGCCGGCCCGCGCATTGAGCCCCGATTGCGCGCGACGCTTGTCGGAAGAGAGCGCGGCCTCGCCGCAGGCTCTGGCGCTGGCCGCCCTGCGCGAGACGTTCGAGGAGACCGGACTGCTAATCGGCGCGCCCGACCCCGCCGCCGCCGCCCGAGCGGCCGACGCCCCGCCGGGCTGGCGGGATTTCCTGTCGCGCGGGCTGGAGCCGCGGCTCGACGCCCTCTCCTTCTTCTTCCGCGCCGTTACTCCTCCACAGCTGAAACTGCGCTTCGACGCGCGGTTCTTCCTGGCGGATGTTTCGAACGTCCACGGCGACCCGGACGACTTCTCGGGCGGCTCGGGCGAACTGATCGATCTCGCCTGGCTGCCGGTGGCCGAAGCGCAGGCGATGGAGCCGCCATTCATCACTGGCGTGGTGCTGGCCGAACTCGCCGCGCGCGCCAGCGGCCGCAAGGCGCCGGGCGCGCCCTTTTTCCGGCATGAGGGCGGCCGGTCGCGGTTCGAGATTCTTTGACGCCGCCCGCCTCCAGGGCGCTTGACTTGGCGGCGCGCGCGCGTATTTAGGGCGCTCTGATTCATCCGGGCGCGCCCAACGGGGCCGTCGCCCGACAAAACCGGCGGCGAAGACAGCCGCGAGGAGCATGACATGGCGAAGCCGACGACGATCAAGATCCGGCTGAACTCGACGGCCGACACCGGGCACTTCTATGTGACCAAGAAGAACGCGCGCACCATGACCGAGAAGATGGTGGTGCGGAAGTACGACCCGGTCGCGCGCAAGCATGTCGAGTACAAGGAAGGCAAGATCAAGTAATCTCGCCCCCGCGTAAGGTGCTTGAGAGGCGGCCCTAGGGCCGCCTTTTTTGTTGTCCGGAACGCGGGAGGATTTGAAGGCGAGGCAATCCGGGATAGTTTCCCCCAAAAGACGCTAAAGGGGGAAACGTGGGGTCCGATTTCGCATCGATCGCGGAAGCCAGCGGCTATATCGCTTCAGGACTAGTTTTCCTGACCTTCTGCATGAAAACCATGATCGCGCTGCGCGTGATCGCCATCGGCAGCAACATCGCCTTTATCGCCTACGGCCTGATCGCAGACCTGACGCCCATCTACCTGCTGCACACCGTGCTTCTGCCCCTGAACATCATGCGTCTCTGGCAGTCGCAGTCTTTGATCCGGGAGGTGCGCGATGCCGCGACCGGCGATCTTTCACTGAACTGGCTGCTGCCGTTCATGAAAAAGGAGCGCCGCCGCGCCGGCGAACTTCTGTTCGCCAAGGGAGAGATCTCGGACAAGATGTACGTGGTCTCGGACGGCGTCGTGACCGTCGAGGAGATCGGCCTCGACCTTGGCGAAGGCCAGGTCTTCGGCGAGATCAGCCTTTTCTCTCGCGACGCAAGGCGCACCGCCAGCATTCGATGCAAAACCGACGTGACGTTGATGGCGATCAGCCGGGAGAAGGTGCTCGAACTCTACTATCAGAACCCGAAATTCGGGTTCTACCTGGTCCAGTTGATCACCGAACGGCTGATCGAGAACGCCGCCAAGGCGCCGGCCGCGCAGGAAGCGGCGGAAATGCGCGCGACTGAAACCGCGGCGGAGTGACCCCATTGGTCGGCGCGCAAAGAAAAAGGCCGGGGCGAACCCCGGCCTTCTTTCGATTCAGCGTTCCGCTTCGGGTCACTCGCGCGCCGCGCCCATGAACTGCAGCAGGAACATGAACATGTTGATGAAGTTCAGGTAGAGGCCAAGCGCCCCCATGATCGCGCCCTTCTCGAGATAGGCCGCGCCCTCGGGGCCCATCTGGCTGAAGTGAATGTACTCGTGCTTCAGCCGCTGAGTGTCATAGGCGGTCAGGCCCGCAAAGATCAGCACGCCGATCACCGAAATCGCGAAGCCCAGAGCCGAAGAGGCGATGAAGATGTTCAGCACCGAGGCCACGATCAGGCCGATCAGGCCCATCATGAGGAACGAGCCCATGCCGCTGAGGTTCTTCTTGGTCGTATAGCCGTAGAGGCTGAGGCCCATGAAGGCGATCGCCGTGGCGAAGAAGGTCTGGGCGATCGAGATGCCCGTGTAGACCGCGAAGATCCACGAGATCGACAGGCCGATCAGACCGGCGAAGATCCAGAACGTGGTCTGGGCCGAGGACGCAGACATCTTGTGAATGCGCGCGCTCAGGAAGAACACCACGCCCAGAGGCGCGAAGATCACCACCCAGCGCAGCGGCGAGGAGAACAGCGCGACCAGCACGCTCTCCGGCACGATCATTGTCGGCTTCTGATCCACCAGATTGGCGAAATCGGCGCCCACGATGTACGAGACGAGACCGGTGACGATCATCGCCACGCCCATCAGAGCGTAAACCTTGTTCATATAGGCGCGCAGACCCTCATCGATCTGCGCGGCGGCCCGCGCGTCAACACCGCGCCGAACCGTCGTCTGATAGTCAGCCATCAGCACACCTTTGTTCATAACTGTCCGCCCGCCGGGAACCGCCCGGCGAGATGACCTGTCGTAAATATCGTTCGAAGACCGGGGGTATTCAAGGCGCAACCCCGCGACAGAACGGTAAATTCGGTGCGAGGAGCGCCGGTTGCGGCGACTCGCACCGGTTGCGAACGCGATTCCGTCAGTCCCGCGCGCGCAGAACCCGCGCCGGACGCGCCGCCAAAGGTTTCAGCGCGAAGAAGAGGCCCGCCAGCAGGCTCGCCAGCGCGCCGCCTGCGACGATCAAGATCGCCGAGGCGGGCTCGAAGGTGAATTTCGCGTCCATCACGAAGATCATCACCGCCCAGCCGGCCGCCCAGCCGGCGAACACCGCCACTACGCCAGCCGCGACGCCCAAAAGGCCCGCCCGGATCGCGTGGCTCGCGAGAATCCGCCCGCGGGTGGCGCCCAGCGTCTTCAACACGGCGGCCTCGTAGATCTGCCGTCTCTGCCCGGCCGCAGCCGCGCCGACGAGCACCACGATCCCGGTCAGCAGGGTGGCGGCCGCGCCCCAGCGGGTGGCTGCTGCGAGGTCGGACAGACCTTCGGACACCCGCGCGATGGCGTCCCGCACCCGGATCGCGGTGACGTTGGGGAACCCGCGAGCGATCTCGCGCAGCAAGGGCGCCTCCGCCGCCTCATCCGAGTAGACAGTGGCGATATGGGTGTGCGGCGCGCCTTGGAATCCGCTGGGGTCGAACACCATCACGAAGTTGATGCCCATGGTGCGGAAATCGACCACGCGGAAGCTGGCGACGGTCGCCGTGATCTCCCGCCCTAGAACGTTGACCGTGACGGTCGAGCCGATCTTCAGGCCAAGCTCCCGCCCTTCCTCCTCGGAAAAGGACACCAGAGGCGGGCCTGCGTAATCCTCGGGCCACCATTCGCCTTCGACGATCACCGAACCGGGCGGCGGCGTGGCGGAGTAGGTGACGCCCCGGTCGCCGCGCAGCACCCAGCGGGAGCCCGTGACCTTCGCCTCGCGCGCCGGAACCCCGTTCAGCCTTGTGACGACGCCGCGCAGCATTGGCGCGGTCTCCACCCGCTCGACCCCCGCCTGCCCCTTCGCGGCCCCCAGCACCGGGTCGAGCTGGTCGTTCTGGATGTCGATGAAAAAGAAGGCCGGCGCTTCGTCAGGCAGTTCCTGATCGATCAGGTTGCGCATATTGGCGTCGATCTGCCCGATGGCCGCCAGCACCGCCAGGCCAAGGCCCAGCGACAGCACGACGCCCTGCGTCTCGCCCGTGGGCCCGCCCGCCGCGGCCAGAGCCAGCCTGAGCGCCGGTCGTCCCCGAGACGCCTTGCCCCGCGCCATGTTTCGCGACAGCGCCGCCGCGCCGCGCGCCGCCAGACCCAGCGCGCCAAGCGCCGTCACCAGCCCGCCAAGAAAGCCGAGCGAGAGGTTCGTGAGGCCCGACAACGCCACCGCAGAGCCGACCAGCGCCAGCGCCGCCGCGCCGATCGCCGCCATCCACATCGGACGCGGCCAGCGCCGCTCGGGCGCCACGAGGTCGCGAAACAGGCCCGCCGCCCGCACCTCTCGCGCCCGCGCCAGAGGCCAGAGCGCGAAGAGAAGCGCGGTCAGCGCCCCGTAAAGCGCCGCCTCGGCCAGCGGGCGCGCATAGACGTCGAACAGCGCCGGCACCGGCAGGCGGTCGGCCAACAGCGGGCCCAGAATCGCGGGCGCGCCGGCGCCCAGCGCCAGACCCAGCGCAATCCCCAGCAGGGTCAGCGCGCCGATCTGCATCAGATACGTGGCGGCCACCACGCCGCCGGTCGCGCCCAGCGTCTTGAGCGTGGCGATCGTCTCCGTCTTGCCCTCCAGATAGCTCCGCACCGCCGAGGACACCCCGACGCCGCCCACCGCCAGCGCCGCGAGGCCCACCAGCACGAGGAATGCGCCGATCCGTTCGACAAAACGCTCCACGCCCGGCGCGCCGTTGCGGCTGTCCTTCCAGCGCACGCCCTGATCTGCGAAGCGCTCCAGCGCGTCCTCCTTCAGCGCGTTCAGGTTTGCGCCTTCCGGCAAACGCAGCCGGTAAAGGGTCTCGTAGAACGAGCCCGGCTGCAGCAGGCCGGTGCCCCTAAGCCCGTCCAGAGAGACCAGCACGCGCGGCCCAAAGGCGAAGCCGCCCGAGATTTTGTCCGGCTCATGGGTCAGCGCCGCGCGCAGCTCCAGTTCGCCGACGCCAAGCCGGATGCGGTCGCCGATCTTCAGGCCCAGCCGGTCGATCAGGATCTGCTCCATCACCGCGCCATAGAGCCCGTCCGGGCCTTCGCGCAGCGCGTCGTCCAGCGGGATCGCGGGCTCAAGCCCGATCTCGCCATAAAGCGGATAGACTCCGTCCACCCCCTTGGCCTGCACCAGCGCGCGTTCTTCGCCGGCCGCGACCATGGAGCGGAAATCGACGATCTCGGAATAGCCGGTCGAGACGCGGCCGATCCAGTCCATCTCGCCGCCCTCGGCCTCGCGATACGTGAATTTCAGCTCCGCATCACCGCCCAGGATCGCCGAGCCCTCGGCGCGCAGCCCTTCGAAAATCGCCGACCGGACAGAGCCGACCGCCGCAATCGCGCCGACGCCCAGCGCCAGACAGGCGAGAAAGACGCGAAAGCCTTTCAGCCCGCCGCGCAGCTCTCGCCGTGCGAAGCGGGCGGCGGTGGACAGATCGCGCAGCTTCACTCGGCCGCCTCCGCGCCGACGCTGCGCTTCTCCTCGCGCTCAATCAGGCCGTCGCGGATATGGATGACGCGAGAGCACCGCTCGGCCAGTTCCGGCGCGTGGGTGACCATGATCAGCGTGGTCCCGCGCTTTTCATGAAGGTCGAAGAGAAGCTCGATGATCCCCGCCCCGGTGGTCCCGTCCAGATTTCCCGTCGGCTCGTCCGCCAGCAGGATGTCGGGGCTGGGCGCGGCGGCGCGGGCCAGCGCCACGCGCTGCTGCTCGCCCCCCGAAAGCTGCGAGGGGTAATGGTCCAGCCGGTCGCCAAGGCCGACCAGGCGCAACTCGCTTTCGGCCTTCTCGAACGCGTCGCGGTCGCCCGCCAGCTCCAGCGGCGCGGCGACGTTCTCCAGCGCCGTCATGGTCGGGATCAGGTGGAAGGATTGGAACACGACCCCCATATGGTCCCTGCGGAAGAGGGCGAGCGCGTCCTCGTCCATCGCGGTCAGGTCCCGGCCCAGCGCCTTGACCTCGCCGCCGGTGGCGCGCTCCAGCCCGCCGAGGATCATCAGGAGAGAGGACTTGCCGGAGCCCGACGGACCGACCACGCCCAGCGCCTCGCCCGGCTCGACAGTCAGGTCCACGCCGCGCAATATCTCCACCCGGCCCGCCTTGCTGTCGAGCGCGAGGGTCGCGCCGCGAAGTTCGAAAATGGGATCGCCCATGAAATTCAGCCTGCTCCTGTCGTTCCTGCCGCGTCTGTCCTTGTCGCCTATAAGGCGATATGGGGCTCCGTTGCGCCGCCGCAATCGCGAAATCGTGATCGCGGGGCTGGCGGCGCTGTTTCTCGCGTTGGCGCCCGCCGCCGCGACGGCCGAGCCCGCCGCCGCCTC
>QKHF01000030.1 GCA_003250135.1 Paracoccaceae bacterium
ATCACCATCGAGGCGGAGCCGCGCGCGGACGGATCGCGCCGCACCACCCGCTACGACATCGACATGACGAAATGCATCTATTGCGGCTTCTGTCAGGAGGCCTGCCCGGTGGATGCGATCGTCGAAGGGCCGAATTTCGAGTTCGCGACCGAGACCCGCGAAGAGCTGTTCTACAACAAGCAGAAGCTGTTGGAGAACGGCGAGCGGTGGGAGCGCGAGATCGCCCGCAATATCGAGCTGGACGCGCCCTATCGCTAGGGGCTGACCGAGGAACTGACCATGGCCTTGACCGCCATCGCCTTTTACGTCTTCGCCGGGGTCGCCGTGGCCTCGGGCCTGATGGTCGTGACCGCCCGCAACCCGGTGCACTCGGTGCTCTGGCTGATCCTCGCGTTCTTCTCGTCTGCGGGCCTGTTCGTGCTCCTGGGCGCGGAGTTCGTCGCGATGCTGCTGATCATCGTCTATGTCGGCGCGGTGATGGTGCTGTTCCTGTTCGTCGTGATGATGCTGGACGTGGATTTCGCCGAGTTGAAGCAGGGCATGGCCGACTATCTGCCGATGGGCGCCCTGATCGGGCTGATCCTGCTGGCGGAGCTGAGCATGGTGGTCGGCGTCTGGGTCTTCGCCGGCGCCGCGCCCGAGGCGCGCACCGCGGTCGCCCCCGCGCCGGAGGACGTGCACAACACCGCGGCGCTCGGACGGCTGATCTACGAAGAATATTTCCTGCTGTTCCAGCTGGCCGGCATGGTGCTGTTCGTCGCCATGGTGGGCGCGATCGTGCTGACCATGCGCCACCGCGTGAACATCAAGCGGCAGGATGTGCTGACGCAGATGTATCGGGACCGGGCGGACTCGGTCGAGTTGAAGGATGTGAAGCCCGGTCAGGGCATCTGACGAGGGGGCTGAGGGACAGGCTGATGGATATCGGACTTGGGCAATACCTGGCGGTCGCAGCCACCCTGTTCGTGATCGGGGTGTTCGGGATCTTCCTGAACCGCAAGAACGTGATCGTCATCCTGATGTCGATCGAGCTGATGCTTTTGGCGGTCAACATCAACCTCGTCGCCTTTTCGTCCTTCCTGGGCGATTTGGTGGGGCAGGTCTTCACCCTGTTCGTGCTGACCGTGGCCGCGGCCGAGGCGGCCATCGGCCTCGCCATCCTGGTCTGCTTCTTCCGCAATCGCGGCACCATCGACGTCGAAGACGTCAACATGATGAAGGGCTGACGCGGCATGTTTGAAGCCATTCTCCTGATGCCGCTGGCCGGCGCGCTGATCGCGGGGTTCTTCCACCGCTCAATCGGCGACCGCATGGCGCAAGTGCTCACCACGGTTCTGCTGTTCTCCGCCTGCGCGCTCAGCTGGATCGCCTTCTTCACCATCGAGCCGGAGCACGGGACCACCTACACCCTGTTCCGCTTCATCGAGTCCGGCTCTCTGTCGGCCGACTGGGCGATCCGGGTCGACATGCTGACCGGCGTGATGCTGGTGGTGGTGACGACCGTCTCGGCGCTCGTGCATCTCTACTCGATGGGCTACATGGCCCATGACGATCATTTCGCCGACGACGAAAGCTACCGCCCGCGCTTCTTCGCCTACCTTTCCTTCTTCACCTTCGCGATGCTGGCGCTGGTGACCTCGGACAACCTGGTGCAGATGTTCTTCGGCTGGGAAGGGGTCGGCGTCGCCTCCTACCTTCTGATCGGATTCTACATCCGCAAGCCCGAGGCGGGCGCCGCCGCGATCAAGGCCTTCATCGTGAACCGGGTCGGCGATTTCGGCTTCGCGCTGGGCATTTTCGGCCTGTTCTACATGACTGATTCCATCCAGTTCGACGACGTCTTCGCCGCCGCGCCGACGCTGGCGGAGGCCCAGTTCGAGTTCCTCGGTCATCAGGTCAACGCCGCCGAGACGCTAGCGATCCTGCTGTTCGTCGGAGCCATGGGCAAGTCCGCCCAGTTCATCCTGCACACCTGGCTGCCCGACGCGATGGAGGGCCCGACCCCGGTCTCCGCGCTGATCCACGCCGCGACCATGGTGACCGCGGGCGTGTTCCTGGTCTGCCGCATGTCGCCCTTGTTCGAGTTCGCGCCGACCGCGCTGACCATCGTGACGATCATCGGCGCCACCACCGCCTTTTTCGCGGCGACCGTGGGTCTGGTGCAGAACGACATCAAGCGGGTGATCGCCTATTCGACCTGCTCGCAGCTCGGCTACATGTTCTTCGCCGCGGGCGTCGGCGCCTACGAGGCGGCGATGTTCCACCTGTTCACCCACGCTTTCTTCAAGGCGCTCCTGTTCCTTGGCGCGGGGTCGGTGATCCACGCCATGCACCACGAGCAGGACATGCGGAACATGGGTGGGCTGAAGACCAAGATCCCGCGCACCTACTGGATGATGGTTGCGGGCACGCTGGCCATCACAGGCGTCGGCATTCCGCTGACCCATATCGGCTTCGCCGGGTTCCTGTCGAAGGACGTCATCATCGAGACCGCCTTTGCGGGGCATGGCGGCGCGGCCGAATACGCCTTCACCATGGGCGTGATCGCGGCGCTGATGACCAGCTTCTATTCCTGGCGGCTGATCTTCATGACCTTCCACGGGCAGACTCGGGCCGACGCGCATACGTTCGATCACGCGCATGAAAGCCCGAACGTGATGCTGATCCCGCTCTACGTGCTGGCGGCGGGCGCGGTGCTGGCGGGCATGTTGTGGTATGGCGATTTCGTCGGCCATCACGAGGCCGAGTTCTGGGGCCCGGCGATCTTCAATGGCGAGCACAACCACGTGCTGCATGAATCGCACGAGGTGCCCGCCTGGGTGAAGGTCTCTCCCTTCATCGCCATGCTGATCGGCCTGACCACGGCTTGGTACATGTATATCCGCCAGCCCGACGCCCCGGCGCGGCTCGCGACCGTGTTGCAGCCCGTCTACCTGTTCCTCCTGAACAAATGGTACTTCGACGAGCTCTACACCTGGGTCTTTGTGAAGCCGGCGATGTGGATCGGCCGGATGTTGTGGAAGAAGGGCGACGATTCGACCATCGACGGCGCGATCTATGGCGTCTCGACCGGGTTCGTGCCGTTCCTGACCCGTCTCTCGGTCCGGGCGCAGTCCGGCTACATCTTCCACTACGCCTTCGCCATGCTGATCGGGATTTCTCTGATGGTCACCTGGTTCATCGTCGGGGGGGCTGAGTGATGTCGAACATCCTGTCCTTCGTCACCTTCTGGCCGCTGGTCGGCGCGATCCCGCTGATCTTCCTGATGCGCGGCGACGGTCCCGACGAGCGCCTGAACGCCAAGCGGCTGGCGCTGTTCGTGACCACGACGACCTTTCTGGCGTCGATCGTCATCATCAACGGCTTCGACCCGGCCGATACCGGTTTCCAGTTCGTCGAAGAGCGCGACTGGCTGGGCGTCCTGACCTACCGGATGGGCGTGGACGGCGTCTCGGTGCTTTTCGTGATGCTGACCACCTTCCTGATGCCGCTGGTGATCCTGGCCAGCTGGAACGTGGAGCACCGGGTGCGCGAGTACATGGCCGCGTTCCTGATCCTCGAGACGCTGATGATCGGCGTGTTCTGCGCGCTGGACATCATCCTGTTCTACCTGTTCTTCGAGGGCGGCCTGATCCCGATGTTCCTGATCATCGGCATCTGGGGCGGGAAGGAGCGCGTGCGCGCGGCATTTTTCTTCTTCCTCTACACGCTGCTCGGGTCCGTGCTGATGCTGGTCGCCATGATCGCGATGTACTGGGATGCGGGCACGACCAGCATTCCGGCGCTGCTGCACCACCAGTTCAGCTACGAGACTGTCGACCTCTTGGGCTGGGAGATCATCGGCGGCGCCCAGACGCTTATGTGGCTGGCCTTTTTCGCCTCCTTCGCGGTCAAGATGCCGATGTGGCCGGTCCACACCTGGCTTCCCAAGGCGCATGTGGAGGCGCCGACCGCGGGCTCGGTGGTCCTGGCCGCGATCCTGCTGAAGATGGGCGGCTACGGCTTCCTGCGCTTCAGCCTGCCGATGTTCCCGGTCGCGTCCGAGATCCTGAGCGGCTTCGTCTTCACCCTCTCCGTCGTCGCGATCATCTACACCTCGCTGGTCGCGCTGATGCAGGAGGATATCAAGAAGCTGATCGCCTATTCCTCGGTCGCGCATATGGGCTTCGTGACCATGGGCATCTTCGCGGCCAACCAGCAGGGCGTGGACGGCGCGATCTTCCAGATGATCAGCCACGGCTTCATCTCCGGCGCGCTCTTCCTTTGCGTCGGCGTGATCTACGACCGGATGCACACCCGCCAGATCGCCGATTACGGCGGGCTGGTGAACCGGATGCCGGTCTACGCGCTGGTCTTCATGCTGTTCACCATGGGCAATGTTGGTCTGCCGGGCACTTCTGGCTTCGTGGGCGAGTTCCTGACGCTGGCCGGCGTGTTCCAGGTCAACACCTGGGTGGCGTTCTTCGCCGCGACCGGCGTGATCCTCAGCGCGGCCTATGCGCTTTGGCTCTACCGCCGTGTGATCTTCGGAGAACTGGTGAAGGAAAGCTTGCGCGCGATCACCGACATGAACCGGCGTGAGAAGGCGGTCTTTGCGCCGCTGATCGCAGGCACGCTGATCCTGGGCGTCTATCCGAGCCTGATCCTGGACCTGATGGGCCCCTCGGTCACGGCGCTGGTCGCGGGCTATGAGACGGCGCTGGCTGAGGCGGCGGACCGCGTCGTCGAGATCGTGGTGGCGCAGAAATGAAACTTGAACTGATCGGCGCATTCAGGCGCGAGGAACGACGGCGATGACCACGGTCGATCTGACGATAGCTTTCCCCGAGGTCGTCCTCGCGCTGGGCGCGATGGCGCTTCTGATGTTCGGCGTCTTTGACAAGCGCAATGCGGACGGCTCGCTGATCCTCTACCTCTCGGCGGCCCTGCTCGCCTTTCTCGGCGTGTCCGAGATGGCCGGCCACGCCGGGGTAAAGACCGCGTTCAATGGCCTGTTCGTGGTCGATGGTTTCGCGAGCTTCGCCAAATCGGTGATTCTGCTCGGCGCCTCCGCCTCGCTGCTGCTGGCGCGCGAATACCTGATGCGTCACAAGATGATGCAGTACGAGTACCCGGTGCTCATCTTGCTGGCGACGCTGGGCATGCTGATCATGGTCTCGGCCGGAGACCTGATGACGCTCTATATGGGCGTCGAACTGCAATCGCTGGCGCTGTACGTGATCGCCGCCTTCCGGCGCGACAGCGCGCGCTCGACCGAGGCGGGGCTGAAATACTTCGTCCTCGGCGCGATTTCCTCGGGTCTGCTGCTGTATGGCGCTTCGCTGGTCTACGGCTACACCGGCACGACGCGGCTCAGCGGGATCGCGGCCGTGGTTTACGCCGATGGCGTCTCCATCGGCCTGACTTTCGGCCTCGTCTTCCTGTGCGCGGGCCTCGCCTTCAAGATCTCGGCTGCGCCGTTCCATATGTGGACGCCGGACGTTTACGAGGGCTCCCCGACGCCGGTCACCGCCTTCTTCGCCACCGCGCCCAAGGCGGCGGCGGGCGCGCTGTTCGCGCGAGCCCTCTTCGACGGGTTCGGCGACGCGGTGGAGACATGGCGGCAGATCCTGGTGTTCGTGTCGATCGCCTCGATGTTCCTGGGCGCGGTCGCCGCGATCGGGCAGACCAACATCAAGCGCCTGCTCGCCTATTCCTCGATCGGGCACATGGGCTTCGCGCTGGTCGGCCTCGCCGCGGGCAGCAAGGAGGGCGCGCAAGCGCTGCTGATCTACCTTGCGATCTATGTGGTTATGAATGTCGGCGTCTTCGCTTTCGTCATCTGCATGGAGAAAAGCGGCCGCCCCGCCACCCGCATCGCCGATCTGGCGGGCCTGTCCTCCACCCATCCCAACATGGCCGTCTGCCTCGCCGCGCTGTTCCTGAGCCTCGCGGGCATCCCGCCGCTGGTGGGCTTTTTCGGCAAGTATTTCGTCTTCGTCGCCGCGGTGGAGGCCGGGCTGATCTGGCTGGCGGTCGCCGGCGCGGTCGCCTCGGTCATAGGCGCGTTCTATTACCTGCGCCTTGTCAAGGTGATGTATTTCGACGAAGCGACCGAGGAGCTGGACATCAGCCTGCCGCTGACGCATCGGCTGGCGCTGGGCGGCGCGGCGCTGGTGATGGCCTTCTCGTGGCTGCCCTTCATCAACGGCTTTGGCATCGTGGAGGCGGCGGAGGCCGCCGCGGCCTCGCTGCTTGGCTGATCCGGACGCGAGCGACATCTGGGAGGGGTGGCCGCAGGGCGTCGGTCGCCTGGTCCTGGATGAGACCGACAGCACCAACGCCGCGGCGCGCCGCCGGGCGGAGGAAGGCGAGCGCGGGCCGCTCTGGATCATGGCGTATCGCCAGACCGCCGGACGCGGACGGCGCGGTCGCGGCTGGTCGGCGCCGGAAGGCAATCTCGCCGCGACGCTTCTGATCAGCCCGGACCTGACCCTCAAGGACGCCGGGTTCCTGTCCATCGCCGCGGCCCTTGCGGTGGGCGATGTCCTGGGCGCGCTGGCGCCTGGGGCGGAGATCGCCTTCAAATGGCCCAACGATGCGCTTCTGAACGGCAAGAAGTCCGCCGGCGTCCTGCTGGAAAGCGCGGCGGCGGGCGACCGCGTGAACTGGCTGGCCATCGGGATCGGCGTCAATCTCGCGGCGCATCCGGATGCGTCCCAACTGGAGCAGGGCGCCTGGCCCGCCACCTCCGTGGCCGCCGAGACCGGCGCTGCGCCTGCCCCTGAGCGCGCGCTGACCCTGCTGGCCTCGGCGATGACGCGATGGCTGGCGCTGCACGCGGCCGAAGGCCCGCTCTCGTTGCGCGACGCTTGGCTCGCCCGCGCGGCGCGGTTGGGACAGGAAATCACCGCTCGCCTGCCGCGTGAAACCGTCACTGGCGTGTTCGCCGACATGGACGAGCAGGGCTCGCTTGTCCTAGATACCCCCCTTGGCCGCCGCGTGATCGCAGCGGCGGATGTGTTTTTCGAGTGAAGGCGATGCTGCTCACCATCGACGTCGGCAACACCAACTCCGTCTTCGCCATCCATGATGGCGAGTCCTTCGTCGCGCAATGGCGCTGCTCCACCGACGTGAACCGCACCTCGGACGAGTATTACGTCTGGCTCAGCCAATTGATGGAGCACGCCGGTCTTTCGACGGATGGGATCGAAGACGTGGTGATCTCGGTCACCGCGGCGGGCACGCTGTTTAACCTGCGCGTCCTCTGCGACCGCTATTTCGGCGTGCGCCCGCTGGTGGTCGGTAAGCCCGAATGCGATCTGCCCATGCCGGTGCGGGTGGACCCGAACGCGCGGGTTGGCTCGGACCGGCTGGCCAACACCGCTGCGGCGTTTGACACCTATGGCGGCCGGGTGATCGTGGTCGATTTCGGCACCGCGACCAATTTCGACGTCGTCGGGGACGACGGCGCCTATGAGGGCGGCGTGATCGCGCCGGGCGTGAACCTGTCGCTCCGGGCGCTGCACTCCGCCTCGGCGGCGCTGCCCGAGATCGACGTCACCCAACCGGAAAAGGTGATCGGCGGCAACACCGTCGCCTGCATGCAGTCGGGCATCTTCTGGGGCTATGTCTCGCTGGTCGAGGGCATCTGCCGCCGCATCGCCGAGGAGCGCGGCCACCTCATGACGGTGGTCGGAACCGGCGGGCTGTCGCCGCTGTTCGGACGCGGTACCGACGTGCTGGAGATTTTCGATCTGGACCT
>QKHF01000112.1 GCA_003250135.1 Paracoccaceae bacterium
GGGGCCGCGGCTGACCCAGCAACGAGAGGCGCCGCGCGACGCCAAGACAGCGATCCAGGAATGGGCGCAGGCGCGCGGACTCGCGCCCCCGAAATATGTGGAGATCGCGCGCGCGGGCCCGGACCACGCCCCGGTCTTCACCATAGAGGCGCGGCTCGCCTCGGGCCCGACCGCGACGGCGCAGGCGCAATCGAAGCGCGCGGCCGAGCAGGCGGCGGCGTCGGCGTTGCTCGATCAGGTGGAGACGGCGAATGGGTGAGACGCGTTGCGGCTATGTCGCGCTGATCGGAGAACCGAACGCGGGCAAGTCGACCCTTCTGAATGAGATGGTGGGGGCGAAGGTCTCCATCGTCACGCACAAGGTTCAGACCACCCGCGCGCGCATTCGCGGCGTGGCGCTGGAGGGCGACGCGCAGATCGTTTTCGTCGACACGCCGGGCCTGTTTCGCCCGCGCCGCAGGCTGGACCGCGCCATGGTCGCGGCCGCGTGGTCGGGCGTGGAGGACGCCGACGTGGTGGCTCTGCTGATCGAGGCGCATCGCGGCGTCACCGAAGGCGTGGAGCGCATCTTGGAGACGCTGAAGGCGGAGACCAGGCGCCCCGTGGCGCTGGTGATCAACAAGATCGACCGGGTCAAGCGCGAGGCGCTGCTGGCCCTCGTGCAGGACATGTCCGAACGATTTCCATTCGAGGCCACCTTCCTTATCTCGGCCACGAATGGCGACGGGGTGCGCGACCTGAAGGCGTGGCTGGCCGCTCGGATGCCGGAGAGCCCGTGGCTTTACCCTGAGGACCAGATCGCCGACCTGCCGCTCAGGATGCTGGCGGCGGAGATCACGCGAGAGAAGCTGACCCTGCGCCTGCATCAGGAGCTTCCCTACCAGCTGACGGTCGAGACCGAGAACTGGGAGGAGAAGAAGGACGGCTCCGCCAAGATCGACCAGGTTATCTATGTCGCCCGCGAGGGGCATCGCGGCATCGTCCTCGGCAAGAAGGGCGAGACCATCAAGGCCGTGGGCGCCGAGGCGCGCAAGGACATCTCGGAGCTTCTGGGCCGCAAGGCGCATCTCTTCCTGCACGTCGCCGTCCGGCCGAACTGGGAGAATGAGGCCGAACGCTACGAGCAGATGGGCCTCGACTTCTCGGACGGAAGCTGAGCCATGGCGCGGCTGACCTCGGATTTCTGGGTCGGCGCGTATCTGGCGCGGCTGCGACTGGCCAACATCCCCGCCTTCGTGGTGGCCAAGGGCGACCCGGACGCGGGCGCGATTCTCATCAAGCTGAACCGCCTAAACGGCGAGGCGACCGCGTTCTCCCGCGCCTACGGGCCGGAGGGAGAACGGGTCTGGTCGGTGCTGGCCGAGGGGCCGGAGCCGGAGGTGGACAAGGCCCTGTCCCGTCAGCGAAGCTTCGACCCGGACCTCTGGCTGATCGAGGTCGAGGACCGGGAGGGGCGGCACATGCTGGATCAGGACGGGCTGACGTGACCGCCGTGCTCGGCGTCCTGGCGCCCGTCTTCGGGCTGATCGGGCTGGGCCTTTGGCTGCGCCGGTCGGGCCTTGCGCCGGAGGAGCACTGGCGCACCGTCGAGCAGATCTGCTTTCGCCTGTTCTTCCCGGCGATGATCATCCTGTCGCTGGAGCGCGCGGACCTTTCCGGGGCGGCGGTCAGCGGCATGGCCGGGGCGATGATGGTCAGCGCCACGCTCGTCGGCGGCGCGACCATCGTCCTGCGCAAGCCCCTGCTGCGCCTCTGGGGCGTTGAGACCCCCGCCTACACGACCATCTTTCAGTCCGCCACGCGCTGGAACGGCTTTATCGCCCTTGCGGTCGCGCTGGAGCTCTACGGGCCGGAGGGCGGCGCGCTGGTCGCCGTCGCCATGGCCGCGCTGATCCCGCTGGTGAACGTCGCCAATGTCACGCTGATGGCGATGCTTTTGTCGAGTGAGGGTCCAGACGCGAAAAAGATTCTGTGGCAGATCGCGAAGAACCCGCTG
>QKHF01000128.1 GCA_003250135.1 Paracoccaceae bacterium
AAACAGCTCAATAGCCTGAATGCGCAGCTTCGCGTCGAGATCACCGAGGCGGTCCTGCGCGCGCCCGGCGACGGCGCCCGCGCGCTGGTCATGACGGGCGCGGGGCGGGGGTTCTGCTCAGGCCATGACATCTCGTCGGATGGCGACATGACCGAACTCGATCTGGGAGAGATGCTGCGGCATGAGTTCGATCCGATGCTGAAAGCCATCGCCCATTGTCCGATTCCCACCATCGCGGCGGTGAACGGCGTCGCGGCGGGCGCGGGCGCGAGTCTGGCGTTTTGCTGCGACATGGTCTTCGCCGCGCGCTCGGTGACGTTCTCGCAGGTCTTCGCCCGGATCGGGTTGATTCCGGCCGCCGGAAACTCCTACTTTCTGCCCCGTCTGATGGGCCTTCCGCGCGCCATGGGGATGTGTCTGACCGGAGAACCGCTGCCGGCGGAGGAAGCCGAGCGGATCGGCATGATCTGGCGAGCGGTCGAAGATGAGGCGCTGATGGAGACCGTGGCCGCGCAGGCGTCAAAGCTCGCCAAGGGACCGACGCTCGCCTACCGCCTGACCAAGGAGGCGCTGCGCCAGAGTCTCGACCACTCGTTCGAGACGCAGCTGGAGGTCGATGCCGCGCTTCAGGCGCAAGCGGGGCGCAGCGAGGACTGCGCCGAGGGGCTGGCGGCCTCGCAGAGAAACGCAAACCCGTCTACAAGGGCCGTTGAACGCCCTGCGATGGCCCGATTCAGGCGATAGGCGTGCCGCCATGATCCGCGCGGCGATTCTGGAATTCTGGTGGTTTGGCCTGAAGCAGGCCTGGGCGTGCCTGTTCGGCGGCGCGCTGCTTGCGCTGATCCTTGGCACCTACCTGTTCTGGCCCGCGGACGCGGCGCTGGCGCGCTATGATTTCCTGTTCTTCGGCGCGATCTGCATTCAGGGCGCGCTGCTGGCGTTCAAGCTGGAAAGCTGGGAGGAGGCCAAGGTCATCCTCATTTTCCACGTGGTCGGCACGGCGATGGAGATATTCAAGACCCATGTCGGGTCCTGGGCCTATCCGGAGGAGAACCTGATCCGGCTCGGCGGCGTGCCGCTGTTCTCCGGCTTCATGTATTCGGCGGTTGGGTCCTACTTGGCGCGGGTCTGGCGCATCCTCGACTTCCGCTTCACGCGCCATCCGCCGGTCTGGGCCATCGGGCTGCTCTCGGTCGCGATCTATACGAATTTCTTCCTGCACCATTTCTGGTGGGACTTTCGCTATGGACTGTTCGTCATCGCGGGGCTGCTATGGGGACGGTGCTGGATCTATTACACGCCGCATAAAATGCGCCTGCGGATGCCGCTGCTGCTGGGCTTCGCGCTGGTGGCTCTCTTCATCTGGTTCGCCGAGAACATCGGCACATTCGCGGGCGCCTGGGTCTATCCGCATCAGTTCGAGGGCTGGCGCATCGTGCCGATCGAAAAATTCGGCTCGTGGTATCTCCTCATGCTGATCAGCTTCACGCTGGTGGCCGCGATTCACAAACCCGCCGAGGAGCCTGCTCCGGGCAGGGCGGCGGCGCCGCAGGCGGCCTCCGCCGGTTGACAGAGCGGTCGGGCGGGGAAAGCCTGCCGCCATGAGCCAAGCTGAAAAATTTTCCGCCCGCATCACCCGCGCCTCGCGCGCCTTCGACCCGGCCAAGGGCGAAGCGGCGGCGGCGCTGATCGCGGCCGAGGGGTTGGCGGAGGCCGCGGGCGACTCGCCGCTGGCGGAAGTGCTGAGGGGCGCCGCGGGTTCCTCCACCTATCTCGCCGGGTTGATGGAGAAGGAGACTCGCTGGGCCGCTGAGGCGCTCTCAGGCGCGCCGGAGACAGCGTTCACTGAGATCCTGGCCGAGATGCGCGCGGCGGAGGCTGGCGAGGCGCGCGCGCTCGACCCGGTGCTGCGGCGAGCCAAGCGGCGCGGGGCGCTGTTGATCGGGTTGGCGGACCTTGGCGGCGTCTGGGATTTCGAGGCGGTGACCGAC
>QKHF01000234.1 GCA_003250135.1 Paracoccaceae bacterium
ACATTTTCGCAGATCACCTCGGTCGTCGCATGGCACGCGCTCTGCATCGTCGTCGCCAGCATCGTCGCGTCCGTCATGGAGCTGGTGCTGGGCCCCCAGATCGGCGGCCTGATCGCGGTCGCGATCCTGTTCTACAGCTTCTGGCTGCTCGCCAGCCTTCTGGGCGAGGCGCACGGGTTCGACCGCACCGGCGTCGTGCTGCTGGGCATTTTCGCCTCCATCGCCGGATTTGCGATGCTGGCCGGTCTGGTTGTCGGGGTCGGCAACGCCATCTTCGGCGTAGGATGACAGGGAAAGCGCAGGAAACTGATGTACGACGTTGAGCGCATCCGACAGGATTTCCCGATCCTCTCTCGCGAGGTGCATGGGAAACCGCTGGTCTATCTCGACAACGGGGCTTCGGCGCAGAAGCCGCAAGCGGTCATCGACGCCGTCACGCGCGCCTATGAACATGAATACGCCAACGTTCACAGGGGCTTGCATTATCTTTCCAACCTTGCGACCGATCATTACGAGGCGGTGCGAGGGAAGCTGCAGCGCTTTCTGAACGCGAAGGACGAGAACGAGATCATCTTCACCACCGGCTCGACCATGGGGATCAATCTGGTCGCCCACGGGTTCCTGGAGCCGCTGATCCAGCCTGGGGATGAGATCGTCCTCTCGGTCATGGAGCATCACGCCAACATCGTGCCCTGGCATTTCATGCGCGAGCGTCACGGCGCCGTGCTGAAATGGGTGGATGTGGACGCCAATGGCGATCTCGACCCGCAAGCCGTCGCCGACGCGATCACAGACCGCACGAAGCTCGTCGCCATCACCCACATGTCGAACGTGCTCGGCACGGTGACGGACGCGAAGGAGATCGCGAGACTGGCGCATGAGCGGGGCGTCCCGGTCCTGTTCGACGGCAGTCAGGCGGCGGTGCACTCGAAAATCGACGTGCAGGATATCGACGCCGATTTCTACGTCATCACCGGACACAAGCTCTATGGCCCGTCCGCCTCGGGCGCGGTCTACGCCAAGGCCGAGCATTGGGCCAAGATGCGCCCCTTCATCGGCGGCGGCGACATGATCCGCGAGGTGAAGAAGGAGACCGTCACCTACGCCGATCCGCCGCACCGGTTTGAGGCGGGAACGCCCGCCATCGTGCAGATGATCGGGCTGGGCGCCGCCATCGACTATCTCACCGATCTCGGCATGGAGAACATCGCCGCGCATGAGAAGTCCTTGCGAGACTACGCGCAGGAGCGGCTCGACGGGCTCAACTGGCTGACGGTGCACGGACATTCGGCGACCAAGGGCGCGATCTTCTCCTTCGCCATGGAGGGCGCGCATCCGCATGACATCTCCACCGTCATCGACCGAAAGGGCGTCGCGGTGCGGGCGGGGCATCACTGCGCCCAGCCGCTGATGACGCATCTGGGGGTCACCGCCACCTGCCGCGCGAGCTTCGGGCTTTACAACACCAAGGCCGAGGTCGACGCGCTGGTGGGGGCGCTGGAAACGTGCCGCGAGTTGTTCCTGTAAGGATTTAGGGGAGGGGGCGATGGCCGCCGCTGGATCGACCCGCGTCATCGTCATCGCGCTCTTGGGCAATTTCGCCATCGCGATCAGCAAGTTCGCCGCGGCCGCCTATACCGGCGCCTCGGCCATGTTCGCCGAGGGCGTGCACAGCCTGGTCGACACCGGCAATCAGGCGCTGCTGCTGCTGGGCGTGAAGCGCTCAGCAAAGCCCGCCGACGAGCGGCACCCGTTCGGGTACGGGCAGGAGCTTTACTTCTGGGCCTTCGTGGTCGCGATCCTGCTGTTCTCCATCGGCGCCGGCGTCTCGATCTACGAAGGCGTGGAGAAGATCCGCCATCCGCACCCTGTGGAGAACCCCATCGTCAACTACATCGTGCTGCTGCTGGCCGTCGGGTTCGAGGGATACGCATGGCGCGCGGCGTGGAAGGAGTTCAACGTCCGTCGCGGCAAGGAGGGCGTCTTCTCCTACGTGCGCCGGTCGAAGGACGCGGCCCTCTTCACGGTTCTGTTCGAGGACACCGGCGCGTTGCTCGGCCTCTTTGTCGCGCTCGGCTGCCTGATCGCGGCTCAAGCGCTGGATATGCCGGTGCTGGACGGTTACGCCTCCGTCGCGATCGGCGGGCTGCTGGCCATCGCCGCGGTGCTTCTGGCCATCGAGACCAAGAGCCTGCTGATCGGCGAGGCGGCCGACCCGAAGCTGCAGGAGGGCGCGCGCAGGATCGTTCTCGCCAATGATTGCGTTACTTCGGTCAATGAATTGCTGACCCTGCATCTCGGCCCGGACGACGTGCTGCTGACCCTGTCGGTGGATTTCCGGGACGACCGCACGTCGCGCGACGTGGAGGAGGCGATCTCGGCCATGGAGCGTGAGATCAAGGAGACCTTTCCCGAGATCCGCCGCGTGTTCATCGAGGCGCAGAGCCTGGCCGGACATCGCGCCGCCGCCGAGCGCGACCCGGACGCCGCGCCGGATCAGGAGACGTCGCCTAGCGCGGAGTGAGGCGCGTGGTTCCGATCGCCCCGGCGCGGACGTCGTTCAGGTCCAACGTCATCGGGATATAGCCGCCAAGAGCCCAGGTCTCGGACAGGTCGTCATAGTGGCGCGACAGCGGGTGGCCGCTTTGCCCGGTCGACTGGATGTAGACCGAATTGTCGAGATTCTCGAAGTCATAGACCGCCCGGAAAGCGGCGGCGTGGGTGTTCAGGTACGGGGTATCGCCCGTGCCCTTGGTCGCGCCCCGCAGCACGGTGAAGTCGCCGCCCGAGGTTTCCTGCGACAGGTTCACCAGCCAGCCCAGCGGCCCGATCTGGCCGAGCGGCGCATGCACATGACTCGCCCTGTGCGCCTCTCCCCATCGCCAGCGAGCGAGATCGCCGCCATATGACGACGACAGCTCGGTCAGAGCGTCATCCAGCGCCAACGCGGCGATCTGGGCGCAACTTTCGGGCTGCGCCGTCTTGGTGATGTCGCACCAGCGACCCGCGCCGTCGACATCATGGAACACCCGCTCAAGAAACAGCGGGCGAACGCCCTGATATTCCTCTCCCAGCGCGCCGAGCTCATCCGCCGTCAGCCGCGTTGTCAGCGCCCGCATCCAGGCCGTGAAGACCAGCGGCTCCGGCGCATGCTCGCTCATCTCGCCGTTCCAATCGGCCAGCCGCTCGAGCGCCTCGGCCCTCAGCGGATGCGCGCCCGGCCCCTGACCGTCGGCCCCCCACCAGAGATCGTTGGCGACCAGTGGCAGGACGGAGCGCGCCATTTCGGACACCGCGTCATTCTGCAGGTCGCGGAAGCTTTGCGCGCTATGGAACCGGCGCGCGCCCAGCTGCTTTTCGATCCGGCGAATGCGATAGGGCGTGTCCCAGTCATAGGACAGGTGATACGGGAACGCCTCGTCGGTCGTTCGGTTGTTGGCGTTCGCGACGACGCCGCTTTCCGGTCTGAGGGCGCTGGGCATTTTGCGGGCCGGGATATAGCCGACCCAGTCATGCGCGCCGGTCCAGCCGGGCGAGGGGACCCGCCCGCGCGTGCCCGACCCGGCCTTGCGCAGCGGCGCCCGCCCGGCGACGAACATGGCCACGTCCTTGCCGTCGGCGGCGATCACGTTCTGCGCCGGGGCGACATGCAGCGCGGTTGCGTCGCGCACCTCCTCCAGCGTCTCGGCCCGCATCACCCGCATCATCGCCTCGATCGACCGGTCGACGGAGGTCAGCGCCGTCCAGGCGAGCGTGGGCATGTGACCCGGCGGCGTGACGGTGGCGAGGCCGAACTGGTCCAGCGGCGGAACCGGTCCATGCCGCGTGTGCCGGAGAGTCATCGAGACCGGCGGCGCGCCGTCGACCGCGATCAGCGTCTCTCGCGTCTCGATCGGCTCCCACCCGTCCGGGGTCAGGTATTCCGAGGCGTTGTCGGAATTCAGCCGCTCGATGAAAATGTCCTGATCGTCGATATTCGCCGTGGTCAGACCCCAGGCGATCTTCTGGTTCCGGCCGATGATGATGGCCGGGATGCCGGGGATCGTCGCTCCGATCACGCCGCCCGAGGGGAATTCCAGCCGCGCCAGATGCCAGATACTGGGGGCCGACAGCCAGAGATGCGGGTCGGTCGCCAACAGCGGAGCGCCGGTGGCCGAGCGCGCGCCGTCCACCGCCCAGGCGTTGGAGGCGCCGGCAAGCTCCGGCGTCGGCGCGGGGCCGAACATCGATGTCACCGGATCGGGCGAGATCGGCCGCACGGCGGCGAACTTTGCGCCGCCGAACAAAGCGGCGAATTTCGGCAGCGCGATCACGCCCTCATCTGGATAGTCGGGAAAAAGGTCGGCCACGTCCTCGGGCGAAGTTTTCAGCAGGAAGCGCGCGCGGCGAGTCTCGGAACTCGCCGCGCCCGACAGGCGGAACGCCATCAGCTTGATCACCGCCAGCGAATCGGCCGCAGTCCACGGCGCGAGCGCGCTGGGAAAGACGAAGAACTCGGGCGCGCCGCGCCCCAGCGCCGACTTGTTGACGACATCGATGCGCGCGTTGACGCCGGCGGCATAGGCGGCGAGGGCGGCGCGCACCTCGGCGGTCTGCGCCTCGACTGCGGCGACGGCGTAAGGGTGCAGCTCGAGCGACCGCATCAGCGCATCGAACTTCACCGCACGCGGCCCGAACAGCTCCGCCAGCCGTCCCTGCGCGGCGCGGCGGGCCAGCTCCATCTGCCAAAGCCGATCTTCGGCGTGGGCGTAGCCGAGCCCGAAATAGACGTCTTCGTCCGTCTGACCAAGGATATGCGGCACGGCATAGGCGTCGCGAATGATCTCGACCGGCGCCGTGAGCCCGGCGACCGTGCGGTTCTCTTCGTAATCCGGCAAAGAGCGGGTGACGAGGTAGTAGGACACCAGCGCGCCAAAAAGGCCGAGCACCGCGGCGAACCCCGTCAACCGGATCAACAATCTAAAGAACCACGCCATTCACACGTTCCGGTTCATCGATCTTCGCTACGCCAATTCCACGCTGCGGGTTGACGCTCCGCCCCGCGGCAGCCACCGTCCCTACTATCTTCGGGCGCGCGATGCGCCCCTCTTCATAGACCCAAGCGCAAGGAGTGGAAACATGGCGAAGGTGGCTTTCATCGGTCTTGGCGTGATGGGGTATCCGATGGCCGGGCATCTGGCCAAGGCCGGACATCACGTGACCGTCTATAACCGCACATTCGCGAAGGCCGAAGCCTGGGTGTCGCATCATGGCGGCGGATCGGCCGCGCCGACGCCCGCCGAGGCCGCGGATGGATGCGACTTCGTCATGTGCTGCGTCGGCGACGATCCCGATCTTGAGGCCGTGACGACAGGCGACAACGGCGCCTTCATGGGCATGAAAAAGGACGCGATCTTCGTGGATCACACCACGGCGTCCGCCTCGATGGCCAGAAAGCTGTCGGAAATCGCCGCAACGCATCAGGTTCCCTTCATTGACGCGCCGGTCTCCGGCGGGCAGGCGGGGGCCGAGAATGGCGCGCTGACCGTGATGTGCGGCGGCGAGGCCGCGCCCTACGCCGCGGCGGAGCCGGTGATCATGGCCTACGCCAAGGCCTGCCGCCTGATGGGACCCTCGGGCGCCGGGCAACTGACCAAGATGGTGAATCAGATCTGCATCGCCGGGCTGGTGCAGGGCCTCGCCGAGGGGCTGAACTTCGCGCAAAAGGCGGGACTCGACGGCGAGGCGGTGGTCGATGTGATCTCCAAGGGCGCCGCGGGGTCGTGGCAAATGGAGAATCGCTACAAGTCCATGCTCGCGGGCGAGTTCGAATTCGGGTTCGCCGTCGATTGGATGCGCAAGGACTTGCGCATCTGCCTGACCGAAGCACAGCATAACGGCGCGCGACTGCCGGTCACGGCGCTTGTCGATCAATTCTATGGCGAAGTGCAGGATATGGGCGGGGCGCGTTGGGATACGTCCAGCCTGATCCGGAGGCTAAACCCTTGAATGCACGTGCAGCGAAGACCGGGCGTGTCGGCATTGAAATAGAATTTTCTCGTCTTACCGCGCATGAGGCGGCCGAGGTCATCGCGGCGGCGCCCAAGGTGGGCGGCAAGGTCGTGATCAGAGGCCCACACGCCGCTCATCTGGAGGGCGGCGCGCTGGATGGCGCGCGGGTGGAACTCGATACGCGGTTCGCCAACCCGCCCGAGGAAGGCGATGGTGATTTCTTTAAGGAAATGCTTGAAGCGATGGATATGCGCGACATGGCGGCGGACGCCGTGTCCTACATCGCACCGGTCGAGCTTTCGACCCCGCCGATGCCCGTCGACAAGCTGGATGTCGTCGACGCGGCGATTGCGGCGCTTCGGGATGCGGGCGGAGTCGGCACAAAAGAATCGCCCTTCGCCGCGTACGGGTTGCACTTGAACGTCGAACTGGTTCCCCCTGATCCGCAGCGAGCGGTGCGAGTCGCCGCGGCTTACGCCTTTGCGGAGGAATGGGTGCGCTGGAAAGTCGCCCCCGACCTGATGCGCCGGGCGACGCCTTATGTGGATCCTTACCCGGCGATCTTCACCTTCGCTCTCAGCCGCGCCTTCGACGGCAAGGAACCGGACCTGAAGGCGTTCATTGCGCTTTACGGGCGCTGGTGCCCCAGCCGGAACCACGGCCTCGACATGTGGCCGCTGCTTGGCTGGCTGGATGAAAAGACCGCCAAGCGCGCGACGATCCATAGGATCCGGGGCCCGCGGCCGACCTTTCACTACCGGCTGCCAAACTCGGATATCGAAGACCCCGAGTGGACGCCGCGGAACGATCTGGCCCTGTGGCGGAAGATCGAGCAGATCGGAGACGATCCGAAGCTTCTGGAAGCGGCGCGGACCGCATGGGTCGAGCGCAATTTCTGGCGCATCACAGGACGCGAGTACCGGCGCCGGTTCGATGAAATGACCGCATGACGGATGCGGACTCCGCGCCGGATCGGCCCCGGATCGGGGTCACCACCTCGACCCGGACCGGTTGGCGCGTATTCCCGTTCTTCAAGCTCGCGCTCTGGCGCGCGGGCGGACGCGCGGCGCGCATTCATGTGCGCGGCGGGCGGCGATCTCTGGACGAGCTCGACGGGCTGGTTATCGGCGGCGGCGACGATATCGGGGTCGAGCTTTACGGCGGCGAGATCGTCCCCGATATCCGCATCGATCCCGCGCGCGACGAACTTGAGATCAATCTGATCCGCGAGGCGGAAGCCCGCAGATTGCCGATCCTCGGCGTCTGCCGCGGCGCGCAGCTTTTGAATGTCGAGCGGGGCGGCACGCTGCATCAGGACATCTTCGTCAGCTATCCCGACGCGAAAAAGGTTCGCACGCCGTTGCCGCGCAAGACCATCCACATTCTCCGCGGCAGCCGGCTCGCCAGCATCAAGGGGATCGAGGTGAGCCGCGTGAACGCGTTGCACCACCAATCGATCGACAAGCTGGGCGAGGATTTTCAGGTTGCGGCCTGGGACGAGGCGGGAATCGTGCAGGCGATCGAAAGCACCCGGCCCCGGCTGGTGATGGGCGTGCAATGGCATCCGGAATATCTGATCTTCTCCAAGGCGGACCAGGCGCTGTTCCGCGCTTTGGTGCAGGCCGCCAAAGCCCGCGGGTCGGGGCTTTCCGATGCGGCGGAGAACGGCTAAGCAGGGCGGCGACAGCAGGAGAGACGC
>QKHF01000157.1 GCA_003250135.1 Paracoccaceae bacterium
CACGACCGGCCCGGCCCAGGGTCCGCGTCCGGCTTCGTCCACCCCGCAGACCGGGCGGGCGCCGCAGGCGGCCTCAAGTGAGAAATCGGGGCCGTCCTGGGCCGGATCGAAAGGCGTGCTCATGCCCTTCTGCTACAGGCGCCGGGCGGCGAGGGGCAAGACGGCGATGCGCCGGGCCGGCATTGCCCACCCCGGTGAGTCAAAAAAGCTCCAGCTGATCCCCGGCCCGGGGCGGAATCCGAAACAGATCGGTGCGGAGGTCGCCATGCTCCGCCGTCAGTCCGTGGCGCTTGCGCGCCGCCTCCACCCGGGTCGCGATCAAGTCTGCGTAGACGCCGGTTCCGCGCAGCCGCGCGCCCCACTCCGGGTCATAATCCTTGCCGCCATGCATCTCGCGCACCAGGCCCATGACCCGCTTGGCGCGGTCCGGGCGGGTCTCGTAGAGCCATTCCCGGAACAGCTCCTTCACCTCCAGCGGCAGGCGCAGCGTGATATGGCTGAGGCTCACAGCGCCCGCCGCCGCCACGGCCTCGGCGATGCGCTCGATCTCATGGTCATTAATGGCGGGAATGATCGGGGCGAGCATCACGCCCGTCGGCACGCCTGCGCGCGACAGCGCCTTGATCGCCTCCAGCCGCCGCGCGGGGGAAGAGGCGCGCGGCTCCATCGAGCGGCTCAGCCGGTGGTCAAGCGACGTCACCGAAAGTGCGACCCGAGCCAGCCCCCTGCGCCCCATCGGGCCGAGAATGTCGAGGTCGCGCGTGATCAGCGCGCCCTTGGTGACGATGGTTACGGGGTGGTTGTGCGCCGCCAGCGCCTCCAGCACGCCGCGCATCACCCGATAGGTCTTTTCCAGCGGCTGATAGGGGTCGGTGTTGGTCCCGATCGCGATCGGCCGGCATTCATAGCTCTTGCGCGCCAGCTCCTTAGCCAAGGCGCTTGGCGCGTTCGGCTTCAGAAGGATCTTCGTCTCGAAATCGAGGCCCGGCGACAGGCCGAGATAGGCGTGGGTCGGCCGCGCGAAGCAATAGACGCAGCCATGCTCGCAGCCTCTATACGGGTTGATCGAGCGGTCGAAAGGAATGTCCGGCGACGCGTTCCGCGCGATCACCGAGCGGCTGGCGTCGATCATCACCTCGGTCTTCGCGGACGTTTGAAACGACGCGGGCGCCTCTTCCATGCCATGAGACTGGCGCCAGCCGTCATCCGCCGCCTCGCGCCGCTCCCGCTCGAAGCGGCCGGACCGGTTCGACGCCGCGCCGCGCCCCCGCCGCGTCTCCGCCGGGACCAGCGCCGAAGGATCGACGCTCAGGCTTTCGGATAGCGGGTTTTCGCCGTGATTCTCCATGTGGGGAGTCTGCGTGACGATCCAGAACAATACAAGAACATTGAGAAGCGAAGAGGGACCTACTCCGCCGGTACGCCTACCATCAGCACAAGGGCGGCGAGGCACCCCAGCGCGAAATACCAGATAGCCAGAAAGGTCACGCCCTCACGCGCGCGAACTTCGGCCGCCGCGACCAGGCATTGCAGCATGTAGTAGAGCGCGAAGGCCTTAGAGGCGAGGGTGATCACGCCGAAAATGTCGGTCGACCAGACGATGGCGATGGTCGCGACTCCGAGCAGCGGGAACGCATGCGAGGATTTCATGCGGTGGTTGGCGATCTCTGAAACCAGCCCCGAGCCCCCGATGGCGTCCGCGACCGCGGCGCTGAACTGGCTGGCCACGGCGCCGATCGTCAACATGAGCGGCAGGATCGCGCCGACAGCGGCGGCGGCGTCGATGATCGCGGTCTCGCCAGCGACGTCCAGCGTCTCGGGCAGGAGCGGCAGCATAAGCACGAAGAACGTCAGGTAAATCGCGGCGGCCACGTTCTGCGCCAGCCGCATGGTCCGGATGCGCGTTTCGGCGTCGAATTCCTCGCCCAGATAGCGCGAGGTCTCGAAGCCTTGCACGACAATCAGAAGCCCGAGCAGAATCGGAATCGCC
>QKHF01000012.1 GCA_003250135.1 Paracoccaceae bacterium
CGAAAATATCTAACAATAAAAATGAATGCAAAACATCTACTGCATCTTACTTTTAACACATATACCTGATTGCAGGAAAATACTACGGCAAAAGTACCTTTTGCCGCGCTACAATAATGGTAAAGACACCAAAACAACAAGCTATTCTCCAAAAAGGCGCTTCAAGCGGACGGCTGCGCTTCACAAATTGTCGGGAATGAGCGTTATCTGCTTCCCTCTGACGCAGTCCGTCCGAGGACTCTGAGATCGCAGTCAAGGTGGCCAGGATAGCTGGTGCGCGCTCAAATTTGGTGTTGGCCAGCGTGATGTCGCAAATACTCGTGTGAAATCAGACCGAGCTGTAATGGTCAGTCAAAGCTCCGAGGGCTCCCCTCAGCGAGCCTGGGGTTGGACCTTACGCGCATAAGTTTGTCCTTAATTTACGTGCGCATAAATAATTACTAGAAATGTTCTCCTCCGTATTGAACTAGCGCGCCGTCCTTGGCGATCGAGAGCTTTTAGACGCGCAATATGCCCAGATCAGCCAGTTCCCGATCGGAAAGAGCATTCAAATCACTATCAATAGCGCGCGTCGAAGAGTTATTCAATCAATTTTAATTTTTGCAATATAAACTTCAGATCGGCGCGTCCTTAGACAAAATTCGCTGCAACGAACGGCGGTGTATTTTAAGTTTTCGCGCTGTTTTTGCTTTGTTGTGATTGCAAAGTTCATAAACACGCTGAATATGCTCCCAACGAACGCGTTCCGGCGACATAAAATACTTGGGTAAGGTTGGTTTTACTGCCGAAGTTGTCAAGAGCGCGCCGTACACCTCATCTACGTCAACGGGTTTGGTCAAATAATTGACAACGCCGATTTTAACGGCGCCTATAGCACTCGCGATCGAACCAAAACTTGTCAGCACGATGATTCTGCAATCTGGCTGAATGGCGAGAATCCCCTCGATCAGACGAAGACCGTGACCATCTGGAAGACGCAGTTCGACAACGGCGAACGCCGGCGGTTTCGTGACGGCGACTTCCCGTGCTTCGGCGATGCTGGCGGCAACAAAAGGATCGAACCCCCGCTTCGCCATCTCCGCGGATAGCCGGCGTATTGATGGCGTGTCCTCATCAACGATTAATAGAGACGCTTTCCGCGCGTTCGCGATGGTTCCAGCTTGATCTCCTCCATCGCGTGAGGAATTCAATGCATTTGCTGCTTTTGCGCCTCCCCGCATCAATCTAATCTGATAATCCATAAGCGTCGCTCATCATGCTTCGAACTCGACCAAATGATTCTGGCGTCTATCCGTACGCCGATTAGCGCGTGGACGGCAGTGACGACTCCAGCGCGCTCGTTGTGGATCGCGCCCGGGATCGATGGATAGGCGTCACCAACCTTTTGTCCCTCGCCCGATTTGAACCGTTGGAGAACTCGCTTGTCCTCTTCGGCGACTAAAGCGACCGTATTCTTGCCCACCTCATTCGCCACCCGCAAAACCCGGATCGCGGTCTCGGATTGATTGGCGACAGGTATGTTTCCGACTAAAATCAAACTAAACTCTCTTGAAGTCGGACAAATCAGAGCTTTTCGCCCCCGCCCCCCAACACCAAGAGAGTGCTATATTTCACAGCCCTCGGCTCGAATGCAATTAAAAATGTTTTGTGATAGGTCGCCAAAAACAAAATCAAACAATTTTAATTAATGATAAACGGCCATAGAGCTTAAATTTATATATCGGTTGACTTTTATTACAATTTTTAGGGATGGTATCTACTCTGCGCCCACGAATAGGCTGTTGGCTTTCGCGTGGCAATATCGCCGACGCCCCACAGGCGCTACACAGTGTTTTTTGCCGTTTTTTAGAAATTAGGCTCGAGGACCGACGCGCGAGATGGCGATAGAGGTGCATGCAGACCCGCAGAAGGCTGTGCTCGCTCTTGAACGACTTTATGAGGCCGAGAGCGGTCGGTTGCGGTCCGCATTCGATGATTTTGCTCGAGGGCAATTACCGGACGGGCGCGTGCGAGCCTTCTACCCTCTCCTTCGCGTGAAAATTGAGAATGTCCAGCTTTCACGTGTGACGCAGTCATATGGTTTTTGTGAGCAGCCGGGGAGCTACGAGGCCTCAGTTACGCGACCTGACCTTTTCGAGCGTTATTTGGTGGAGCAACTCGACAAGCTTCGCTGCAGTCACGGATGTTCATTTGAGACGTTGCTTTCAGACGTGGCGATGCCCGTCCATTTCGCCTTTCCAAATGGTCTGCACGTGGAACGTGGGCTTACGTCTGGTCAGCTTGAAGTTTTCGCAGAGTTGTTCGACGCGCCGGACCTTGCAACCATGGATGACCAACAGGTCAATGGAGAGCGCGAGACACCGGGCGGACAGCCAAAACCCTTGTCGCTGTTTTCAGCTCCGCGCATCGATTACTCCCTGCACCGCCTGTTGCACTATACAGGCACCGATTGCCGTCATTTTCAGAAATTCGTCTTATTCACGAACTACCAGTTCTATGTCGACGGATTTCGAGAACTGGCCAAGACCTTGGTCGCTGACGCGGCGAGCGACTACATCGACTTCGTCGAACCCGAAGGCGATGCGCGCGCGCGTCAAATGCCCGCTTATCATTTGAAGCGCGAAGACGGAGAAGGCGTCACCCTGATCAACATCGGAGTTGGACCGTCGAACGCCAAAACGATGACGGATCATGTCGCTGTCCTGCGCCCCTCCGCCTGGATCATGCTTGGGCATTGCGCTGGTTTGAGGCACACGCAAAGGCTAGGCGACTATGTTCTGGCGCATGGCTATGTTCGTGACGACCATGTGCTCGACGCGGATTTGCCGCTCTGGGTTCCGATTCCTGCGCTCGCGGAAATCCAAGTGTCGCTTGAAAGAGCTGTGTCCGAAACTGCTGGGCTTGAACCTCACGAGATCAAGCGCGTGATGCGAACAGGTACGATCGCTTCGATCGACAATCGGAATTGGGAGCTAAGAGACCAGTCGGAACCTGTGCGACGATTTTCGCAATCAAGGGCGATCGCGCTGGATATGGAGAGCGCAACCGTGGCGGCGAACGGTTTCCGCTTTCGCGTCCCATACGGCACTCTTCTTGTCATTTCTGACAGACCTCTGCATCGCGAGTTAAAGCTGCCGGGCATGGCCTCAGAATTCTACCAGACGCAGGTGGAGCGCCATCTCGCAATTGGCCTGAGAACGATGGAGATCCTTCGCGAGTTGCCGAACGAAAGGCTCCATTCGCGAAAACTTCGCAGCTTCAATGAGGTGCCGTTTCAGTGAGTGATTTGTCAGCACGCTTTTTATTTTCTAGCGATTCGAGGGCGCGACTCTGTCCAATTTTAAGGTCCTCTGATGAATCGATGTGGGTCGAAAATGCGTATCGGCAAGTGGTCGAGACACATAATAAATCAACTTGACATATTATTTAAAACATGCTCAATTCCACACCATATAAATATGTCGCAGCGAGCAGTGCGCGGGTGATGCCTCAAACGTCTTCTGTACGCCCCATCAGCTTCTGCGACAGGCTGCGGAGTCGACCAGTCAAGACCACGTGAAAATCGCCGGCGCGGAAGGGAGAGCGGACGCGGAATGGAGAACGGAATAAAAACACAGATCGTCGTCGTCGGAGGCGGCGCTGGCGGTTTGGGGCTGGTTCGCAAGTTAGCGTGCGAATACAGACGCGATACTCATGACGTCACTTTGGTCGACATGAACCGGACGCATATCTGGAAGCCATTGCTGCATGAGGTCGCGGCAGGTTCGCTGGACGCCAGTATGGATGAAGTTGGTTACGGCGGCCACGCAGGCAAGTGGGGCTATCGGTTCTTCTTGGGCAAACTGGAATCGATCGACAGAGAAAATAGAACCATCACAACTGCGCCTCTAATCGACCCCGATGGTGAGCGGGTTCTGGATCGGCAGGAAATTCCGTTCGACTATCTCGTTCTAGCTATTGGCGGGGTCTCGAATGACTTTGGCGTTCCAGGCGTACGCGAGAATGCGATGTTTCTGGATTATCGGCAGGATTCGGACAAATTCCGGCACAAACTTTTGAATGCGTGTTTCCGCGCCAATCTCGCAAAGCGGTCGGGCGAGAAAGGCAAGCAGCAAGTCCGGGTCTGCGTCATCGGAGGCGGCGCGACTGGCGTCGAGCTATCGGCCGAGCTCTACAACGCGGCGACCAAGCTTCACAAATTCGGCCTGAGCGAGTTTGACGACAAGATGCTCAAGGTGACTCTGCTCGAGGCCGGCGACAGAATTCTTCCCATGCTGAACGAGGAATTGGCGCTGACGGCCCAGAACGAGTTGAGCGAGTTGGGTGTGGACGTGCGAACCTCGACGCAGGTCACCGAAATCTCCAAGGGACTGGTGCATGTTAAGGAAGGCGCGTCCGTCGAGGCGGATCTCATTGTCTGGGCGGCGGGAGTCAAGGCGGCGAACGAGACGCGGGGGATGAGCGATCTCGAGCTCGCGCGCGGCAACCAGTTCGTCGTGCGACCGACACTGCAAACCACGAAGGATGAACGTATCTTCGCGATTGGCGACTGCTGCTCGTGCACATTGCCCGGTGAGGAACGGCCAGTGCCGCCGCGCGCTCAGTCGGCGCATCAGATGGCGTCGACGGTATTAAAAAACATAAACAGCTTGCAGCGCAATGAGCCGCAGCAGGATTTTGTCTACAATGACAAAGGTTCTCTGGTCTCACTCAGCCGGTTTTCGGCGGTCGGCAGCCTCATGGGCAACCTTGTCGGCGGCCGCATGGCGATCGAGGGGCGGCTCGCGCGGCTGGCCTACGCGTCGCTTTATCGCATGCATATCCTCGCAGTTCACGGCTTGCTCCGCGGTTTGACGCTTATTCTAGCCGGACACGTAAATCAGATCGTGCGGCCTAAGCTGAAACTGCATTGAACCGCGCAAAGCCAAACTGATCCGCGCTTGTCGTTTGGACAAGAAGCGAGAATGGCGGGCGCCCGAACGGGAGACCAGACATGACCTACAAAACCCTCGATGATCTCGACCTTTCGGGCAAGCGCGTGTTGACCCGCGTGGATTTGAACGCGCCCGTCAAGGACGGGGCGGTGACCGACGATACCCGCCTTAGAGCAATCGCCCCGACGGTGAGGGACATCCTGGCCAAGGGCGGAAAACCGATCCTGCTGGCGCATTTCGGGCGCCCCAAGGGCAAGGTGGTCGAAGAAATGAGCCTGCGGGTCGTGCAGGCGCCGCTATCGGAGATACTTGGCGCGCCGATCGATTTCGTTGACGACTGTCGAGGACAACTGGCCGAGCAAGCGGCGGTGAATTTGCCGCCCGGCCATGTGCTGCTGTGTGAGAATACCCGCTTTCACGCCGGCGAGGAGAAGAACGACCCGACTCTGGCCGCCGAGATGGCGAAGCTTGGCGACGTCTATTGTAATGACGCGTTCTCCGCGGCCCATCGCGCCCACGCCTCGACCGAAGGGCTCGCCCGGTTGCTGCCGGCCTGCGCCGGGCGGCTGATGCAGGCGGAATTGCAGGCGTTGTCGAAAGCGCTGTCGAATCCAGAGAAGCCGGTGATCGCAGTGGTCGGGGGCGCCAAGGTCTCCACAAAGCTGGAGCTTCTAGGAAACCTTTCCAAGAAGGTCGACCAAATCGTGATCGGCGGCGGCATGGCGAACACGTTCCTCGCCGCTAAGGGAATAAACGTGGGCAAATCGCTCTGCGAGCACGACCTCGCCGACACCGCCAGGCAGATCATCGCCGACGCAGCCGCGGCGGGGTGCGAGATCGTGCTGCCGACCGACGTCGTGGTCGCGCGCGAATTCAAGGCCGGCGCGGCGTGCGAAACGGTGCCGGCCGACGCATGCCCGGCGGATGCGATGATCCTAGACGCGGGCCCTGAGACAGTGGCCGACATCGAAACCAGGTTTGAAACCGCCAAAACCGTGGTCTGGAACGGCCCGCTCGGAGCGTTCGAGATCCCGCCCTTCGACACGGGCACGGTCGCGGCCGCCAGACGAGTCGCGGAGCTGACCAAATCCGGAGCGCTGCTCTCCGTCGCCGGAGGCGGCGATACGGTCGCGGCGCTGAACGCGGCCGGGGCCGGCTCGGATTTCTCATACGTCTCCACCGCCGGCGGCGCCTTCCTCGAGTGGCTGGAAGGCAAAGTCTTGCCTGGGGTCGCAGCGCTGGAGGCAGCGGCGTGACGTGACTGACTTAACCAATCTCGTAGAGATGAACCTGGCCATCCTATCGGACAGGCCAAAAAAATGATCAGGAGGAAACTATGACGACGCGAGTGGCCATTAACGGTTTTGGGCGTATCGGGCGTAATGTCTTGCGAGCAATCATCGAGTCGGGTCGCACCGACATCGAGGTCGTTGCGATCAACGATCTCGGCCCAGTGGAGACCAACGCGCATCTGATCCGCTATGACTCGGTGCACGGTCGCTTCCCGGGCGAAGTGAAGGTCGACGGAGACACGATCGATGTCGGCCGCGGACCGATCCGGGTGACGGCGATCCGCGATCCGCGCGAGCTGCCGTGGGGCGACGTCGACGTCGCCATGGAATGCACCGGCATCTTCACTGATCGCGACAAGGCGGCGCTGCATCTCGAAAACGGCTCCAAGCGAGTGCTGGTCTCCGCGCCTGCCTCGGGAGCGGACAAGACCATCGTCTACGGGGTGAACCATCAGGTTCTGACCGACGAGGACAAGGTCGTCTCAAACGCGTCCTGCACCACCAACTGCCTGGCGCCCGTCGCCAAGGTCCTCAACGACGCCATCGGCATACGCAAGGGCTATATGACGACGATCCACTCCTACACCGGCGACCAACCGACGCTGGACACGATGCACAAGGACCTCTACCGCGCCCGCGCCGCGGCTATGTCAATGATCCCGACCTCGACCGGCGCCGCCAAGGCGGTCGGTCTGGTGCTTCCGGAACTGGCGGGCCGGCTGGACGGCTCGGCGATCCGCGTGCCGACGCCGAACGTCTCGGTGGTCGATCTGAAGTTTGAGGCCGCGCGCGCAACCACGGCCGAGGAGATCAACGCCGCTGTGAAGGCCGCCGCCGCCGGACCGCTGAAGGGCGTTCTCGGCTATGCCGTAGCGCCCCTGGTCTCGATGGACTTCAACCACGACTCCCATTCGTCAACCTTCGCCGCGGGGCAAACCAAAGTGATGGAGGGCACGCTCTGCCGGGTGCTGTCCTGGTACGACAACGAGTGGGGTTTCTCCAACCGGATGAACGACACCGCCGTCGCCATGGCCGCGACCATTTGAATATCTGCGGCGAGAGCCTCCGTGGTCGCGCGCTGAGCGGCCACGGAGGCTCGGCCTGTAAAACAATGCGTCTTGAGACGCGGGAGGGAACTATGACCATCATTTCATCCGTCGTCGGCCGAGAGATCCTCGACAGCCGCGGCAATCCGACCGTTGAGGTCGAGGTGACTCTGGAAGACGGCGGCTTCGGCCGCGCGGCCGTGCCGTCCGGCGCCTCGACCGGCGCGCATGAAGCGGTGGAACTGCGCGACGGTGGCGACCGCTACAAAGGCAAGGGGGTGCTGAAGGCGGTCGAGTCGGTTAACGGCGAGATCCAGACCGCGATCGCCGGCATGGACTCCGTCGATCAGCTCGCGGTCGACCGTGCGATGATCGATTTGGACGGCACCCCTAACAAGGGGCGCCTGGGCGCCAACGCGATCCTCGGCGCATCCATGGCGGTCGCGAAGGCGGCCGCGAACAGCATCGGCCTGCCGCTTTACCGCTATGTCGGGGGTGTCGGCGCCCGTGTTCTGCCGGTGCCGATGATGAACATCATTAATGGCGGCGAACACGCGGACAACCCGATCGACTTCCAGGAGTTCATGATCATGCCGGTGGCGGCAGAGAGCATCGCCGACGCCGTGCGCATTGGCTCGGAAATATTTCATACGCTGAAGAAGGAGCTGTCCGCTGCCGGGCATAACACCAATGTCGGCGACGAGGGCGGATTCGCGCCGAACATCGGATCCACCGTGGAGGCGTTGGAGTTCATCATGAAGGCCGTCGAGAAGGCGGGCTACAAGCCGGGCGATGAGGTGTATCTGGCCATGGACGCCGCCTCGACCGAGTTCTACTCGGACGGCGTCTACAACCTGAAGGGCGAAGGCCGGAAGCTCTCGTCGGATGAAATGGCCGCCTATCTCGCCGATCTTGTCGACCGCTTCCCGATCATCTCGATTGAAGACGGCATGGCCGAGGATGACTGGGAAGGCTGGAAAGCGGTGACCGACCTGATTGGCGGCCGTTGCCAGCTGGTCGGCGACGATCTCTTCGTCACCAACTCGGCGCGGCTAGCCGACGGCATCGCCAAAGGCGCGGCCAACTCGATCCTCGTCAAGGTGAATCAGATCGGCTCGCTGTCCGAGACGCTGGAGGCGGTCGAGATGGCGCATCGCGCCGGCTACACCGCGGTTATGTCGCACCGCTCGGGCGAGACCGAGGACGCGACCATCGCCGACCTCGCCGTGGCGACCAACTGCGGCCAGATCAAGACCGGCTCGCTGGCGCGCTCAGACCGTCTGGCGAAGTACAACCAACTCATCCGCATCGAGCAGGAGCTCGGCGACGTCGCGGCCTACGCCGGCCGCGGCATCCTGCGCCGCTGAGGGGAGACGCTGAGAACATGCCACGTAAAGTCAAGATTCTGGCCACGCTCGGCCCTGCATCCTCCAGCAAGGAGATGATCCGGACGCTGGTCGAAACAGGTGCGAACGCGTTCCGCCTGAACATGAGCCACGGCTCCCACGAGGAGACCGCGACCCGGCACCGCTACATCCGCGAGGTCGAGGCCGAACTCGGCTGGCCGATCTCCATTCTCGCCGACCTGCAGGGACCGAAGTTGCGCGTCGGCGTGTTCGCCGACGGCCCCGTCTTGCTGCGGGAGGGCGCGAAGTTCCGCCTCGACTTGGACGACGCGCCGGGCGACGCGACCCGGGTGCAGTTGCCGCACCCCGAGATCTTCGCCGCCCTCGTGCCCGGCGCAAACCTGCTGGTGAATGACGGAAAGATCCGCCTGCGCGTCGACGAGGTGTCGGACAGCCACGCGGTCACGACCGTGATCGTGGGCGGCGAAATCTCGAACCGCAAGGGCGTCAACGTGCCCGACGTTGTGCTGCCTTTGGCGGCGCTCACCGAAAAGGACCGCAGCGACCTGGAGTTCGTCTGCGAGTTGGGCGTCGACTGGCTGGCCCTCTCCTTCGTGCAGCGGGCCGAGGATGTTCTGGAGGCGAAGGCCCTCTGCCGCGGCCGCGCCGCAGTGATCGCCAAGATCGAGAAGCCGGCGGCCGTCGCGGCGATCGACGCGATCCTCGAGGCGACCGACGGCATCATGGTGGCGCGCGGCGACCTGGGCGTCGAACTGCCGGTCGCCCAAGTGCCGCCTGTTCAGAAGGACCTGGTGGCGAAGTCTCGCAAGGCCGGCAAGCCGGTGATTGTCGCCACCCAGATGCTCGAGAGCATGATCGAGTCGCCCGTGCCGACGCGCGCCGAGGTCTCGGACGTGGCGAACGCGATCTACGATGGCGCGGATGCCGTGATGCTGTCGGCTGAATCGGCCGCAGGCGGCTATCCGCGAGAGGCCGTCGCGACCATGGCCGAGGTGACGCGGACCGTCGAGGCGGACCACCGCTATCAGGACGGGCTCGACGCCTCCCGCGCAGCGGCGTCGCCAACGGTCGAGGACGCGATCGCAACCGCGGCCCGAGAAGTCGCCGAGACCGTGCAGGTGAAGGCGATCTGCACCTTCACCGCCTCGGGAGCGACCGCCATGCGCGTGTCGCGGGAGCGCCCGCGCGTACCGATCGCGGCCCTCACCCCGAATGTGGGCGTGGCGCGGCGGCTGTCGCTGGTCTGGGGGCTGCGCTGCACGGTGACCGGCGAGGCCAGCCGCTTCCGCGACGCGGTCGGCATGGCCGTGGAGTCGGCAGAGGCGGTGGGTCTGGCCAAGAAGGGCGATCTGGTGGTGGTGACCGCGGGCGTGCCTCTGAACGTCACTGGCACGACCAATATTCTCCGCGTCGCCAAGGTGGGAGAAAGCCTCAGTGACCGGGAATGACCGCGGGAGTCCTTCCCGCGGCTGACGCGCGTGGCCCTGACCAAGTCACGCGATCTCCCCAACTGCACCCCGGGCCTTCGGGTCCGGGCCTTTTGGGGTCCTGCCCGCCAACCCCACACAAGGCACGCTGTTTCCAACGCAGTCGCGTTTCGTCTGTTAGCCTCTCGGCGACAATTGTTTCGTCAGCACAACGAACCGAGGTGATCATCGTGTCAGCCAATAAATCGACCGCCCAGGGGGAAATACAATCATGACAACTGATGTTGCGCCTGAGACAAGCAGTGGGCCAAACGCTTCGCTGTTTCGCGCGTCGAACGATCTGAAGTTTCTGGGCGAGGTCCTTGGCGAGACGGTGCGAGAACATTGTGGCGAGGATGTCTTTGCGGCGGTCGAAACGCTCCGCGCCCATTCGATCGATCTCAGAAAAGGCGATGGCGAAGACAGTCTGCGCGCGTTGAAGGCGACGCTGGCCAGGCTTTCCTCGGACGATCTGGAACTCGCGCTGCGAAGCTTCACTTACTTCCTGCATCTCAGCAACCTCCTGCAATCTGAAGGGATCGGCGCGCAAAAGGCCGAAGGCTCCAGTCGGCAGGAGTTTCTGACCCGACTCCGCGAAGCCTCGGCGGTTGAAAAGGCGACGCTGCGCGATCTTATTTCCGACATTCTGGTGATGCCGGTTCTGACCGCGCATCCGACCGAGATCAGGCGCCAGAGCACAATCCGCGCCGAGGCCGCCATCGCCGCGATGTTTCAGGATCAGTTTGGGGACAATCCGTCGGAAAACGACGAGACGCGCGCAGGGATCGCTCGGGAAATGCTGATCCTTTGGCACACGAGACTGCAGCGACAGACCAAACAGACGGTGCTGTGCGAGATTGATAACGGCGTCGCGGTCACCTCGACAGTTCTGGTCCCTGCGATCACGGAGTTCCTAACGGAGTTGGACGCCGCGTTGCAGGACAGCGGGATCGATTGGTCCGCCTTTGGCATGCCGCCCGCGCTTCGCGTCGGCAGCTGGATCGGCGGAGACCGAGACGGCAATCCGTTCGTAACAGCGGACACGATGCGGTACGCGCTGGAAGTCCAGAGCAACGCGATTTTCGATTTCTACAGGGAGGAGTTGCGACTACTCGAATCGGAGCTCTCTCTTTCAGCCGACCTCGTCGCGGTCACGAATGAACTGAATGAGTTGGGCGCGAGCGAAGCCGCCAATCCATTGTTCGCGGGCGAACCTTATCGGCGCGCGATCCGCCATATTCGCCGCCGCCTGCAGGCGACCGGAGACGGCGCGCGCGAAAGCCTCGACGCGCCGCCCTATGCGTCGCCGGAAGAGTTCTCTCAGGATCTTGGCGTCGTTCGCGACTCGCTCTGCCGCGGCCGAGCCGGACGCCTGATCGGCGGACGGTTGGGGCGGCTTCATTACGCGGTCGCGTGTTTCGGATTCCACCTCATGAGCCTGGACATGCGCCAGAATTCGAAGATTCACGAAGCGACGATCACAGAACTCTTTGCGGCTGTGGACGTCACATCAGATTACAAGTCGCTGTCCGAAGAAGAGCGGATCGTTTTGTTGCGAAATGAGCTGTCGACGCCGCGCAGCCTGATTCGGGCGAACTGGCAATACTCGGACAAGACAGATTCGGAACTGAAAATTTTCGCCGCCGCCGCCGAGGCCCGTCGCCGACTCGGCGCTGGCGTGATCACGACCAGCATCATTTCGAATACGGAAAGCTGCTCCGACCTTTTGGAGCTTGCCGTGCTGCTGAAGCAATTCGGCCTGTTCGGAGCGGAGGCGCAAAATCCCGTAAACATCGCGCCGCTCCTCGAAACCATCGGCGATCTTCGCCGAAGCGAGTCGATCATGACGGCGTTGTTTGGCCTACCAGAGTATCGCGTGGCGTTCGAGCGCGGGAGCGCGGTGCAGGAGATCATGCTCGGCTACTCGGACAGCAACAAGGATGGCGGCATCACCACCTCCCGCTGGGAGGTGTATAAGGCCGAGTCGAACCTGACGAAGGTCCTCAACAGCCTCGGCGTCGATCTGCGGTTTTTCCACGGGCGAGGCGGATCGATCGGCCGGGGCGGCGTGTCCAGCCGCGACGCGATCCTGGCGCAGCCAGAAGGCGCCACCGCGAACGAGGTCAAGATCACGGAACAGGGAGAGGTCATCTCGCGCCGTTACGGCACAGTGGATCACGCCAAGGAGCATTTCTCCGTTCTCGTCTCGTCCATGGTCGAGGTGAAGACCGACCCGAAAACACATGATGCTGAAACGGCGGACTCTCAGGCGCTGATGGAAACGATCTCCGACGCAGCATATGGCGCGTATCGTGACCTCGTGGCCGGCGAGAAGGACTTTCCCACCTTCTTCCGCCAATCAACCATCGTCGATGCTATCGCCGATCTGAATCTGGGCTCTCGCCCCGTCTCCCGCGGCAGTATCAGTTCTCTCGCCGACCTGCGCGCCATTCCCTGGGTTTTCAGTTGGGCGCAATGCCGTCTGATGCTGCCGGGCTGGTACGGTTTCGGGTCGGGCGTGAAAGCGGCTCTCAACGCGCCTGGCGTCGATGAGGCCCGGCTTCAGGCGCTCTACCGCGATTGGCCGTTTTTCCGCACTCTGGTGGACAGCATCCGGATGGCGCTCGAGAAAACGGACCTCTCCATCGGCCTGCAGTACGCCGATCTCGTGGAGGACAAGAACCTACGAGATCGTGTGACGGAGAAAATCACCGCTGAGTGGAAAGCCACCACACACGCGATTCTGAACATCACCGGCTGTAAAAGCGCCGCCGCCGTCACCGGATTTGAATATCGCCGCGCTTATGTGGACCCGCTGAATTACGCTCAGATTGACCTGCTGCGGCGGCGGCGAGAGACGCAAGGCGTCCCGGCGGAGCGAGACGCGCTTCTGCTCACAATCAACGGAATCGCCTCTGGGTTGCAGGCGACGGGTTGATCTGTGCGAGGATCCGTCATGTTTGGCGTTGTCAGAGCGAGAGGTGCTGGCATATGTGGACGTCACCGGTTCTGCACGGCAGATGATCTGCGGCCTGGTTCTGAAACCGCGAAAATGCTTCGATTTTCTCATGCAAGGATTCTACTCGGCCGCCCGGCCCGGCTCGATTGCGCCAAATTGGCGCCATCTATTATAGAGCGAGCCGTCCAGGACGGTCTTCGCCCCACGACCGCAATGACTGAAATCCTGCACTCTTGCGCTCGCAGAGCCGCGTCGTAGTGCATATCAACTTCAATAAATCTCTAAACTGCAGTTCTATGGAACTGTCGACCCTTAGGGCAGGGCTGCCTTACCCGATGGGAGCCACCTTCGACGGCGATGGCGTCAATTTCGCCGTCTTCTCGGAGAACGCTCAGCGCATTGAGCTTTGCCTCTTTTCAAAGGATGGTCGCATCGAGGCGGCCCGCATCGCGCTGCCCGAGCGCACCGGCCCGGTCTGGCACGGCTACGTCCCAGGATTGCGACCGGGCGCACTCTACGGTTATCGGGCGCACGGCCCCTATGAGCCGGCCCGGGGGCATCGATTTAATCCCAACAAGCTCCTGCTCGACCCCTATGCGCGGCGTTTCTCGGGCAGCTGGATGCGCGACAAGGCGCTGCTCGGCTATGACCCCGACCACCCCGACCGGGACGTCTCGCTCAGCCTTCTGGACAGTGCGCCGTTCGCGCCGCGCGCCGTCGTCGTCGAGCCGGCGGAGCCGGCCGCCCGCTCCCCAAGACCGTCGCGCGATCGGAGCGAGACAGTCATATACGAAGCCCACATCAAGGGATTGACCAAAAGATTCCCTGGCGTTCCGGCGAACCTGCGCGGGACTTATGACGCCTTGGCGAGCGACGCAATTCTGGATCACCTCCTGTCGCTGGGGGTGACGGCGGTCGAACTGCTGCCGGTGCACTCCTTCTACGACGAGCAGTTCCTCCTGAAAAAGGGCCTCAGCAACTACTGGGGGTACAATTCCATTGGCTTCTTCGCGCTCGAGCCTCGCTACATGGGCCCCGGTGGCGAAGTTAGTTTCCAGCGGATGGTCGACAGGCTCCACTCCGCTGGTCTCGAGGTCATTCTGGACGTTGTCTACAACCACACCGCCGAGGGCAATCAGATGGGGCCCACGCTCTCCTTCCGCGGCCTCGACAACGCATCCTACTATAGGCTGCAACCCGGTCAACGGCGCTACTACATCAACGACACCGGATGCGGAAACACGCTCAACATCGCTCATCCCTATGTCCTCAGGTTGGTGATGGACAGCCTTCGCTACTGGGTGTCGGTCATGGGCGTGGACGGGTTCCGGTTCGATCTCGCCACCGCTCTCGGCCGAGAGGAGCACGGCTACACGCAGACCTGTGGGTTCTTCGACGCCCTGCGGCAGGACCCCGCACTCGCCGGCGTCAAGCTGATCGCCGAGCCTTGGGACGTCGGGCCGGGCGGCTATCGCGTCGGCGAGTTCCCGCCTGAGTTCGCGGAATGGAACGACGGCTATCGGGACTGTGTCCGGCGGTTCTGGCGGGGCGCGGCGCATTCGGCGCAGGACCTCGCTGGCCGGCTGCTCGGCTCCGCGTCGGATTTCGATCGTCCGGGGCGCGGCGCCTTCAGTTCCGTAAACATGATAACCGCCCATGATGGCTTCACTCTGGCCGACGTCACGAGCTATGATGAGAAGCGCAATGAAGCCAACGGCGAAAACAACGCCGATGGCCACCACGCCAACCACAGCGATAATTGTGGCGTCGAAGGGCCAACCGACGACCCGAAAGTGCTGTCGCGCCGCGCCCGCCGACAGCGGAACATGCTGGCGACGCTGTTCCTGTCGCAGGGAACACCGATGCTGCTGGCCGGCGACGAGATTGGCCACTCGCAACAGGGCAACAACAACGCCTATTGCCAGGACAACGAAATCACCTGGCTCGACTGGGAGAACGGCGATCAGGCGCTGCTGGCATTCACTCGCCGCCTGATCGCGTTTCGGCAAGCGCATCCGGTCCTGCGGCAACCGCAATTTCTGCATGCGCGCCCTCGCGAGTCGGATGGCGAGCAAGATGTCCGCTGGAGGTCGTTCGGTGGCGAGCCGGTGAACTGGCGCGACCCAAGCCTCGACGGGTTCTGCCTCACCCTGCGGGGGTCTGCCGAGGCGCCCGCCTATCTGAAGACCGACGACGCCGTTTTCATCGCCATCAATGGCGGCGTTCGTCCCGCAAAGGTTAAGCTGCCGGACGCGCCCCAGGGACGGCTCTGGGTGCGAGAGATCGACACTGCTTCGCCCGAGTCCCCACGTGTCGTCTGCGAACCCGAATGGCCGCAACATGTCGATGCGCACGCGGTGGTCGCATACTGGCTGCAAGCCCGGGGTGACGCAGGATGACGGATGCGTCCGCCCTCTGCCGACTCGCCGACCGCATGGGCGTTCTGCCCGCCTATCACGATTTCGGCGGCGCCGAGCGCGTGACATCGGACGCGACCCGCCGCGCGCTTCTGTCGGCGATGGGATACTCGGTCGACAACGAACGCGACGCGGAGGCTACGTTGGCGGAGCTGGAGGCGGCTGACCGCGGCCGCATCGCGCCGCCCGAGCGCATCCTCGCGCCCGGCGTCGCCTCCAGAATAGACCTGCGCCGCCCCGCCGAATGGGCGCTTCATCTCGAAGGTGAGGCGGCAGCTACCGAGACAGGATCTGCGACGGACGGCGTCGACCTGCCGCCGCTGCCAATGGGCGTTCACCGGCTCGCCGTCACCGCCGAGGGCCGGGACGAGACTGTCTGGCTGATAACTGCGCCGCGACAGGCGCCCTCCCTGAAGGATCTGACCGGGCTGCAAAGGGTCTGGGGCGTGACGGCGGCGCTCTACGGCTTCCGATCGCGGCGCAACGCCGGGCTCGGCGACTATCACGACCTGGGCGACATGGCGGCGGCGCTCGGCCGACATGGCGCGGCGTTCCTAGGCGTTAACCCGGTCCACGCGATCGGCGCGGCGGCGGCTCCGTCACTGGTCAGCCCCTATTCGCCGACGCATCGCGGCTTCCTGAGCCCCTGGCACATCGCCCTCGATGGGCTCCAGCGCTATTGTGGCGAGGTCCTGCCGTCGCAGCAGCTTGGCCGACCCGGCGACGGCCTTGTCGACTATGAGGGCATCGGCGGGGCGCGTGAGCGGGCGCTGCGGGCGGCCTATGCCGCGTTTCTCGAACAAGCGGAATCGCACCCTGTGCGGCTGGTGTTCGCGGCCTTCGCGGCTTCTAGCGACCGCGACCTGCAAGACTTCGCGACCTATGAGGCTCTGAGCCTCCGTCACGGTCCCGACTGGCGGCGATGGCCGGCCGCGCTGCGCGACAGGAAAAGCGATACTGTTCAGGCCTTTGCGCGCGAGGCGGCGGACGAGGTCGCGTTCCACGCCTGGCTGCAGTGGATCGCGGCCGAGCAACTCTCCGGCGCGCAGGATGCGGCCAGACGCAGCGGCATGGCGATCGGTCTCTATCTCGACTTCGCCGTGGGTGCAGTTCCGGGCGGCGCCGAGACCTGGTCTGATCCGGAGGGCCACATCCTCGGCGCGACGCTCGCCGCCCCGCCGGATGCGTTCGGCGACGACGTTCAGGGCTGGGGCCTAGCGCCCCTCTCCCCGCACGGCATGGCGAAGCAGGGCTATCGCAACGTCGCGCGGCTCCTGCGCGGCTCCATGCGTTACGCGGGCGCGATCCGCATCGACCACGCCCTTGGGCTCGGCCGATGCTTCTGGGCGCCGGATGACGGCTCTCCCGGCGGCTATGTCCGCTATCCGACCGACGCGCTTCTGGCGGTGATCGCCATCGAGGCGGCGCGCGCCGGCGTCCTCGTCGTCGGCGAGGACCTCGGCCTCGTGCCCGCCGGCTTTCGCGAGCGGCTGGCGGACGCGGGCCTCTACGGCGTCGACGTTCTGCAATTCGAGCGCGGCGGCGACGGCGGTTTCCCGCGACCGGAGGACCTGCGCGCCAGAAGCGTGGCGAGCTTCGGCACCCATGACACGCCGACGGTCGCCGGTTTCTTCTCGGGGCGCGACCTCGACTGGCGCGTTGCGCTGGGCCAGCTCGACGCGGCGCGGCGCGAGCAGGCGATGGCCGAGCGCCATGCGCTTCGCGAAGGGTGCGGAGAGACGCCGAGCGACTGGGCGTCCCGCATACACGAACGTCTGGCGTCGTCCCGGTCGGAGCTGGTCGCCGTGCAGCTAGACGATGTAACGGGCGAGGTGGAGCAGCAGAACCTGCCCGGAACCGTGGATGGACACCCCAACTGGCGCAGGCGCGCGGGGGTGACGGTCGAGGATGTCGGCGAGTCGGGCGAGATCGGTCGCATCGCGAAGCACATGAGGAACGCAGGTCGGACCACCACGGGAAACGGCGCCCCATCCTGACAGGCGGCTTGCGCATTGGCGTATTTTGCGCAAATTGGCGCGGGTCCGGCCGCCCACGATGCGCCCGCCCGGCTCCGTCGACGGCGCGGCAGAAATTGGAGCGATCACATGAACGCGTTCACTGAGATGAGCGACCTCGCCCACGCGATGGAGTGGCATCTCCGGCATTCGGTGGGCAAGACGCCTGCCGCGGCGCAAGTGACGGACTGGCGCATGGCGCTGACGCGGGCGATGCGCGACCGCGTGATGGAGCCATGGTTCGAGGCGACCACGCGCACCTATGCGGCCGACCGAAAGAGGGTCTACTACCTGTCGATGGAGTTCCTGCTTGGGCGATTGCTGGAGGACGCGATCGTTAATCTCGGGCTGGAGGAAGAGGCGACCCAGGCGCTCGGCGCATTCGACATCGACTACCAGGACGTCATGCGGGATGAACCCGACGCGGCGCTTGGAAATGGCGGCCTGGGTCGGCTGGCGGCGTGCTTCCTCGACTCGCTGTCTTGCCTCGGCATACCTGCCTATGGCTACGGCATCCGCTATGCGCACGGCCTCTTTCGCCAGAAGTTCGTCGACGGCGCGCAGGAGGAGGCTGCGGAGGAGTGGCTGTCGCAGGCCCATCCGTGGGAGTTCGAGCGCCCCGAATGCGCCTACGATATCGGCTTCGGCGGCGAGGTCGCCCGCGACGGCCGGGGCTGGGCGCCGGAGCAGGTTATCTCCGCCCGCGCCTATGACACGCCGATTCCGGGTTGGCGCGGCCGGTGGACAAACACATTGCGTCTCTGGTCGGCGAAGTCCAAGCGCGCCTTTGACCTGGAGCCGTTCAACCGCGGCGACTACATGGCGGCGGCCGCGCCCGAGGTCTTCGCCGAGACGATCTCGCGGGTGCTCTACCCGGACGACAGCACCGAGAGCGGAAAGGAACTGCGGCTGCAGCAGGAGTATTTCTTCACTTCCGCCTCGCTGCAGGATCTGGTGCGCCGCTTCCTCGCCCACAATCCCGATCTGCGGGCGCTCCCGGACAAGGTGGCGATCCAGATGAACGACACGCATCCGGCGATTGCGGGTCCGGAACTGGTTCGGCTGCTGACCGACCACCAAGGGTTCGAGTTCGAGGAGGCGTTCGACATCGCCCATGGCTGCCTGCACTACACCAACCACACGCTGATGCCCGAGGCGCTGGAGCGCTGGCCCGCCCACATGATGCGCTCGGTCCTGCCGCGACACATGCGGATCATCGAGCGCATCGACGACCTCCACGCGCGCCGGATGCGTGCGGCGGGGCGGCCGCGGCCCGACAGCGTCCGGATCGTCGATCCCGGCGGCGACGTGCGAATGGGCGATCTCGCCTTCATTTCGGCGCGCAGAGTCAACGGCGTCTCGGCGTTGCACACCGAGTTGATGAAAGAGACCGTCTTTTCCGATCTTAATGCGCTGCATCCCGAGCGGATCGTGAACCAGACCAACGGCGTTACGCCGCGGCGCTGGCTCTACAACTGCAACAAGGGGCTACGCACGCTGCTGAACGAGGTGCTGGGCGAGGGCTGGGTCTGCGACCTTGAGCAGTTGGAGGGAATCGCGCCGCTGGCCGAGGACGCGGCTTTCCGCGAGCGATTCCGGGCGGTGAAGCGGGCCAACAAGGCGCGTCTGATCGACTGGATCGAGAAGACGCAGGGCGTCGAGCTGTCGGCGGATGCAATGTTCGACATTCAGGTCAAGCGCATCCACGAATACAAGCGCCAGTTCATGAACATCCTTGAGACGGCGGCGTTGGCGAACGCGATCCGGAGGGACCCGGACGCGGACTGGACGCCGCGCGTGAAATTCTTCGGCGGCAAGGCGGCGCCCGCCTACACGACCGCCAAGCGCATCATCCACTTCATCAACGACGTAGCGCGCAGCATCAACGGCGACCCTGTGATCGGCGACCGCCTGAAGGTCGTCTATCCGCCGAACTACAACGTCTCCATGGCGGAACTGCTGATGCCGGCCGCCGATCTCTCCGAGCAGATATCGACCGCCGGGATGGAGGCGTCGGGCACTGGCAACATGAAGTTCGCGATGAACGGCGCGGTGACCCTCGGCACCATGGACGGCGCGAATGTCGAGATCCGCGAGCGCGTCGGCGACGACAACATCTACATCTTCGGCCTCACCGCGCCGGAGGCGGCGGACATCCGTTCACACTACGACCCGCGCGGGCATGTCGACGCCACGGCGCCGCTGCGCGAGGTCGTCGAGCAGATGGCCTCCGGCTTCTTCTCGCCCGAGGACCCGCACCGCTACGGGCCATTGGTGGACCTGCTCGTCGGCAGCGACTACTTCCTCGTCGCGGCTGATTTCGCCGCTTACTACGGGGCGCAGCGGCGGATCGACGCCGACTTCCGCGACGCCGACGCCTGGAGCCGGCGCGCTGTCCTGAACACCGCGCATTCCGGATGGTTCTCGTCGGATCGCACGATCAGTGGATACGCGCGCGAAATCTGGGACGTCGACTCTCTGCTCTGAGAGCGCGCTAGTCTCAGGTCATCACGTCCGGACCGTCGCGCCCGAGGCGCGTCCTGATCCCGGCCAGCGCCGCGGCCGCCCGGATCACCGGCGCGATCGCGGCCTGCGTTTCCTCGCTTTGTTTCGCGGGGTCGGCTTCGAACCGCTCCATGTAGACGCGAAGGGTCGCGCCCACGGTGCCGGTGCCGGATAGCCGGAAAACCAAACGCGCATCGTCGCCGAAGGTGACGCGAACGCCCTGCTTCGACGCCTTCGAACCGTCCACCGGATCGGTGTAGGCGAAGTCGTCCGCCGCCGTGACGGTCATGCCCTCGACGGTCTGGCCCGGCAGCGATGCGAGCTGATTGCGCAGATGATCCATCAAGCCCTCGGCGGCCGCCTTGTCGACGCCCTCGTAATCGTGGCGCGAATAGTAGTCGCGGCCGTATTCGGCCCAGTGCGCGCTCATGATCTCGGCGACCGACTGGCGGCGCCTGGCGAGAATGTTGAGCCAGAGCAGCACGGCCCAAAGCCCGTCCTTCTCGCGCACATGATTGGAGCCGGTGCCTGCGCTCTCCTCCCCGCAAAGAGTCGCTTTGCCCGCGTCCAGAAGTGTGCCGAAAAACTTCCACCCTGTCGGCGTCTCGTAGGACCCGATGCCCAGTTTCGCCGCCACTCGGTCGGCGGCGCGGCTGGTCGGCATCGACCGTGCGACGCCAGCCAGGCCAGCGGCATAGCCCGGCGCCAGATGCGCGTTGGCGGCCAGCACCGCCAGGCTGTCCGACGGCGTCACATAACAGTTGCGGCCAATGACCATGTTCCGGTCGCCGTCGCCATCGGACGCGGCGCCGAAATCGGGCGCATCAGCGCCGAACATCTCGTCCATCAGCGCCTTGGCGTAGACCGGGTTCGGGTCCGGATGGCCGCCGCCGAAATCGGGCAGGGGGATCGCGTTGACGACCGCGCCTTTGGGCGCGCCCAGTTCCCCCTCGATGATCGCCGTCGCGTAGGGGCCGGTGACCGCGTGCATGGCGTCGAAACGCATCCGGAAACCGGAGGCGAAGAGATCTCGGATCGCGTCGAAATCGAACAGCGAGCGCATCAGGTCGGCGTAGATCGCGACCGGGTCGATGACTTCGACGACCATGTCGCCCAAAACGCTCTCGCCGTCGGCCGACAGGTCGACGTCAGGCGCATCGAGGATGCGGTAATCGCTGATCTGCAAGGTGTTGGCGTAGATTGCGTCAGTAATGCCCTCCGGCGCCGGACCGCCGGCTGGGATGTTGTACTTAATACCAAAATCGCCCGTCTCGCCGCCGGGGTTGTGGCTGGCCGAGAGGATGACTCCACCGTCGGTCTTGCGCGCCCGGATCACGGCCGAGGCCGCGGGCGTGGACAGGATGCCGTCGCGTCCGACCACGATGCGCGCTGCTCCGTTCGCCGCCGCCATCTTCATGATGGTCTGGATCGCACGCTTGTTGAAGTAGCGCCCATCGCCGCCCAGAGTCAGCGTCTTGCCCTCGACGCCGCCCACGCCGGCGAAGATGGACTGAACGAAATTCTCCAGAAAATTCGGCTCCATGAATTTCTTGGTTCGCGCCCTGAGGCCCGAGGTGCCGGGTTTCTGCCCTTCAATCGGGGTGGTCTTAACAGTCCGGATGGTCATCGCGTCTCCTCCTCGGCGCGGTCTTCGGGCCGCATGCCGGTCAATTCCTGGTAAAGCGCGTAATAGGCCGCGGCCGACCGGTCCCATCCGACGTCGCTGCGCATCGCGCGGCGCATCATCGATTTCCAGATCGTGCGGTTCGCGTAGGCGTCGCAGGCGCGATCGATCGCGTCGCCCAGCGGCGCGGCCGCGATCGGCGCGAACTGGAACCCGGTCGCGACTCCGTCGGCGATGGCCGCTTCGTTGGCGTCAATCACGGTGTCGGCGAGGCCGCCCGTGCGCCCGACGAGCGGCAGGCAGCCATAGCGCAGGCCATAGAGCTGCGTCAGTCCGCACGGTTCAAACCGGGACGGAATGACGATCACGTCCGATCCGCCCTGCAAAAGGTGCGATAGCGCTTCGTCATAGCCGATCACGACGCCGATGCGCCCCGGGTGCGCCTTGGCGGCCGCGGCGAAGGCGGACTCCAGATCCTTGTCGCCCGATCCGAGCACCGCCAGACGCGCGCCCCGTCCGAGAAGCCGCGGCAGGCATTCCAGCAAGAGATCCAGGCCTTTCTGCCGGGTAAGCCTGCTGATCACACAGAAAAGCGGCGTGTCTTTCTTAAGATCCAGGCCGAACCGCTCAGCCAATGCGGCGCGGTTGCCGCGCCGGTTCTTCGGTTTGCCGGCTGAGTAGGTTTCGACGAGCGCCTTGTCCGTCTCCGGGTTCCAGACATCGAGATCGACGCCGTTCAGGATTCCGCGCACATCGGTGCGCCGCGCGGCGATGACGCCCTCCAGTCCCATGCCGAACTCAGGCGCGGTCAATTCTCGCGCATAGGTGGGGCTTACGGTGGTGATCCGGTCGGCGTAGACGAGTCCGGCCTTCAGGAAGCTGACGTTTCCGTAGTACTCGACGCCGCCTATGGTGAACGCGCTTTTCGGCAGGTCCAGCAATGTGAGGACGTCGGCGGGGAAGACTCCCTGAAAAGCGATGTTATGAATCGTTATCAGGCTAGGCGGCGACGCCCCCGCGCCGAGTTTCAGATAGGCCGGAACGAGGCCCGCCTGCCAGTCATGGGCATGCAGAACATCGGGCCGCCAGTCGCCAACGCCTTCGCGGGCGATCTTCGCGGCGATCGCCGACAACGCCCCGAACCGTAGGTGATTGTCGGGCCAGTCCTTGCCGTCCGGTGCGAGATAGGGATTGCCGGGCCGGTCGAAGAGATGCGGCGCGTCGAGGAGAAGTAGATCAAGCCCTTCGGCGCGTGCGGCGACCACGCGCGCGGGCCCGCCATGGAGCTTGCGAAGCGAAAGCGCCGTCTCGCCCTTCGCGGCGAGGCCTGCGAGCGCCGGATAGGCGGGCAGCAGCACCCGCATCTCAGCGCCCTCGGCCGCCAGCGCCACGGGCAGAGCCGAAACGACGTCGGCGAGGCCACCCGTCTTGATGAAGGGCGCGCATTCGGAGGCTGCCGACAGGATCCTCATGGCGTCAGGACCCGATGGCGTCGATCATCGGTTGGGTGATCAGGCACACCCCATTCTCGGTGCGCCGGAACCTCTTGGCGTCCAGCTCCGGATCCTCGCCGACCACAAGGCCCTCGGGAATCCTGACGCCCCTATCGATCACCACGTCCGTCAGCCGCGCCCGCCGACCGATATCGACCTTCGGCAACGCGACCACCCGGCTGAGATGGCTGTAGGAATTGCAGCGAACGTTGGTGAACAGGAGGCTCTTGTCCACATGGCTGCCAGAGACGACGCAGCCGCCCGACACCATCGAGCTTGTCGCCGAGCCGCGCCGATCCTCCTCGTCGTGGATGAACTTGGCGGGCGGCGTGATCTCGCCATAGGTCCAGATCGGCCAGCGGTGTTCATAGATATCCAGTTCCGGATCGAAGTCGGTCAGGTCGATGTTGGCGCGCCAAAAGGCGTCAACCGTGCCGACGTCGCGCCAGTAGGGCTCAAAGTCAGGCTTGCTCGATACACAGGAGTCGCTGAACTTGTGCGCCACCGCCTTGCCGTCCTTGACGATGGCCGGGATGATATCCTTGCCGAAATCGTGGCTTGAGTTCGGATCGGCGGCGTCCTCGATCAGCCGCTTGAATAAATAGCTCGTTTCGAACACGTAAATGCCCATCGATGCGAGGGACTTGGTTGGGTCTCCCGGCATGGCGGGCGGATCGGCTGGCTTTTCGATGAAGTCAATGATCCGCTGATCGCTGTCGATATGCATCACGCCAAAAGCCGACGCCTCCTCGCGCGGCACGGTCAGGCAGCCGACGGTGACGTCCGCGCCGGCGCTGACATGCTGCTCCAGCATCAGCTCGTAATCCTGCTTGTATATGTGATCGCCGGCGAGGATCACGATGTATTTGGGCTCGTAGCTTTCGACGATGTCGATGTTCTGCGTCACCGCGTCGGCGGTGCCGAGATACCATTTGCCCTCGTCGACGCGCTGGCTGGCGGGCAGGATGTCGAGCCCCTCATTGCGCTCGGCCCTGAGAAAGCTCCAACCGCGCTGCAGGTGCCGGATCAGCGAGTGCGCCTTGTACTGGGTCGCGACGCCGATGCGGCGGATGCCGGAGTTCAGCGCGTTAGACAGCGCGAAGTCGATGATCCGGGTCGTTCCGCCGAAATAGACCGCGGGCTTGGCGCGCTTGTCGGTCAATTCCATGAGGCGGCTGCCGCGCCCGCCAGCGAGGACGAACGCCATTGCGTCGCGGGAAAGAGTGTGGGGACTTTTTCTAACAGGCATGGACGTCTCCCTGGATCGACCGTGGGCTCTGGCCCACATTGTTAATTTCAGTTTTCACGTGGTCTCGAGTTCGAAGAACAACGCTGAAAGTGGCGGCAAGGTGATTTCGATGGAGTTCTCTCGGCCGTTCCATGCGACAGGCTGGCTGTCGACGCCGCCCAGATTGCCGCGACCGCCGCCGCCATAGACCTCGGCGTCGGTGTTCAGCCGCTCGGCCCAGCGACCCGCCGCCGGAACCCCGACACGGAACGACGGCCGCTCGACCGGCGTGAAGTTGCAGACCATGACCACAGGCGGCCCGGGCTCGGACTTGCGCACCCAGGCGTAGACGGAAATGTCGCTGGCGTTCGCCTCGATCCATTCGAACCCCTCGGCGCGCGCATCGCCCCAGTGCAGCGACGGCGTCTCGCGGTAGAGGCGGTTCAGATCTCGCACCAGACGCTGGACGCCACTGTGCCAACCGTGGTCGAGCAGACCCCAGTCCAATTCGGCGTTGTGGTTCCACTCGCGCCCCTGTGCAAACTCCTGGCCCATGAACAGAAGCTTCTTGCCCGGGTGGCCCCACATGAAGCCGTAATAGGCGCGCAGGTTGGCGAACTTGTCGAAGCCCTCGCCGGGCATCTTCGTCAGGATCGATCCCTTGCCGTGCACCACCTCGTCATGGCTGAGCGGCAGGATGAAGTTCTCCGAGAAGGCATAGAGCAGGCCAAAGGTCATCTGGTGATGGTGATGGCGCCGGTGAACGGGATCGAGGCTCATGTAGCTGAGGGTGTCGTTCATCCAGCCCATGTTCCATTTGAAGCCGAAGCCAAGCCCGCCCTGGTTGGTCGGCTTCGACACGCCAGGCCACGAGGTTGACTCTTCGGCGGCGGTCATCACCGAGGCGTCGTCGCCATAGACCACCTCGTTCATCCGCTTGAGGAACGCGATCGCCTCCAAATTCTCTCGCCCGCCATGGACGTTCGGCACCCACTGGCCTTCGGCGCGCGAGTAGTCGCGGTAGAGCATCGAGGCGACCGCGTCGACGCGCAGGCCGTCGATGTGATGTTCGCGCAGCCAGTAGAGCGCGTTGGCGATCAGGTAGTTCGCGACCTCGCGACGGCCGTAGTTGAAGATCAGTGTGTTCCAGTCCTGGTGGAACCCTTCTCGGGGATCGGCGTGCTCGTAGAGCGCCTCGCCGTCGAACCGACCGAGCCCGTGCGGATCGGTCGGGAAATGCCCAGGCACCCAGTCGAGGATCACGCCGAGCTCCGCCTTGTGGCAGGCCTCGACGAAATCGCGGAACTCGCCGGGCGTTCCGTGCCGAATCGTCGGGGCGTAAAGCCCGATCGGCTGGTAGCCCCAGGAGCCGTCGAATGGGTGCTCCGAAACCGGCAGCAGCTCGATATGGGTGAAGCCCATGTCCTTGGCATAGGGGACCAGATCGTGCGCAAGCTCCCAGTAGGAGAGCGGCCGCCCCCCTTCCTCGGCCTTGCGCCGCCAGGACCCGAGATGGACCTCGTAGATGGAGATCGGCGAGTGCGCACTTTGCAAGGCGCCGCGCCGCGCCGTCCATTCGTCGTCGCCCCACGCGCGGCCCGAAAGGTCGCGGACAATGGAGGCGGTCGAGGGCGGATGCTCCGAGCCGAACCCGACCGGATCGGCCTTGAGTGGCAGGGTCGCGCCGTCGCGGCCGCGGATCTCGTACTTGTAGCGCGCGCCTTCGCCGACGCCGGGCGCGAAGATCTCCCAGACGCCGGTGGCGCCGCGCGCGCGCATCACGTGGCGGCGACCATCCCAGGCGTTGAAATCGCCGACGACGGAAACGCGTCTTGCATTCGGCGCCCAGACGGCGAACCGCACGCCCCGCACGCCTTCATGTTCAACCGGGTGGGCGCCGAGGGCCTCCCATAGCCGCAGATGCGTCCCCTCCGAGAAGAAATATTCGTCATACTCGCCGAGAATCGGACTGAAGCGGTATGGATCGTCGAACTCCCAGCGAGCGTCGCCGCGCCGGGCTTCGAGCCGGTAGGCGCCGGGGCGCCCCTGGCCCTGGACCCAGCCTGAGAAGAGCTCGAAGGCGCCGCAGGGAGAGAGCGTCGCAATGATCTCGCCGTCCGGAGCCTTCGCCTGAACCGCCTCGGCGCCCGGAACGAGCGCCGTGATCGCCCAGCGCCCGTCGATCAGCTGAGGCCCGAGGACTGCGAACGGATCAGCGTGCTCTCCGCTCACAAGCGCGGTCGCCGCCTGGGCGTCGATTTTCGGCGGACTTCCAGACTTTTTCATGTTCGCTCGCCCTCCTCCCCGTCTTGCGGCTTTAGCCCGAAACTCGCCCGTCGCGCTTTGCGTCGTCGGCCATGTCGCCTCCGCCGACCGTGACATGCACAGGCTCAGCCGCAGCCAGGGCCATGATCAATCTCCCCGCCGGACCAGCGAATCGCCGGTCATCTCGGGCGGCTGCGGCAGGCCCATCAGCGCCAGCGCCGTCGGAGCGAGATCGGCAAGCCGGCCGCCTTCGCGCAGCGCCGTCGGCCAGTTCGCCCGTCCGCCATTATAGACCATGACCGGCACCGGCAGCGTGGTGTGCGCGGTGTGCGGCTCGCCGGTCTCTGGATCGACCATCTGCTCGCAATTGCCATGGTCTGACGATGATAGCGCCGCCCACCTCGTCCAGCGCCGCCAGCGCCCGACCGAGCCCCTGATCGACCGCCTCGCAGGCTTTCGCCGCGGCAGCCAGATCGCCAGTATGGCCCACCATGTCGGGATTGGCGAAATTCACCACGATCAGGTCGTGCCGCCTCCCCCGGATCGCGTCGACCAGCTGATCGGCCACCTCGCCCGCCGACATTTCCGGCTTCAGGTCATAGGTCTTCACCTTGGGGCTGGGCGCCATATAGCGGTCCTCGCCCTCATAAGGCTCCTCGACGCCGCCGTTCAGGAAGAAGGTGACGTGGGGGTATTTCTCGGTCTCGGCCAGGCGGAACTGGGTCTTGCCCTGCGCCGCGACCCATTCGCCCAGCGTGTTGACGATCTCCTCCGGCGGGAATAGCGCCGACATGTACCGGTCGTGACGGGACGAGTAGGAGACCATGCCGCAGAGCGCCGCGAATGCGGGGCGGGCGGAGGCGTCGAACCCGTCGAAGTCGGGATCGCCCAGCGCGGCGAGGATCTCCCGCGCGCGGTCGGCGCGGAAATTGGCGAAGAACACGCCGTCGCCGTCCTTGGCGCCGGCGTAATCGCCGATCACGGTCGGCGAGACGAACTCGTCGGTCTCCTCCCGCGCATAGGCGTCCGACAGCGCGTGGTCGGCGTTCTCGGCGTGCTCGCCCTTGGCGGAGACGATCACGTCGAAGGCGGCGGAGACGCGCTCCCAGCGATTGTCGCGGTCCATGGCGAAAAACCGCCCCGTGACAGTGGCGAGCTGCGCGCCCGGCGCCCCGGCGATGTCGTCGAGGAAATCGCGCAGGTAGCGCCGCGCGCTTTTTGGTGGGGTGTCGCGCCCGTCGAGGAAGGCGTGTATGGCGACGGGGACGCCCGCGCCCGCGATCACGCGCGCGGCCTCGGCGATATGGCGCTGGTGGGAATGCACGCCGCCGGGGCTGAGCAGGCCCATCAGATGCGCGGTCCCGCCGCTTTCCTTCAGCGTGGCGATGAAAGCCTGCAGCGTCTCATTCTTCGCAAAGCTTCCATCGGCGATGGCGCGGTCGATCTTGGGCAGGTCCATCCACACCACACGGCCGGCGCCGATATTGGTGTGGCCGACCTCGGAATTGCCCATCTGACCGGGCGGCAGGCCGACATCCTCGCCGCTGGTCTTCAGCGTCGCGTGCGGCGCGTCCCGCCACAGCAGGTCGAAATTGGGCGTCGCCGCCTGAGCGACTGCATTGTTCTCAGTGGAGGGGTTCAGGCCCCACCCGTCCAGGATGCAAAGCACGACGGGTTTCGGCG
>QKHF01000011.1 GCA_003250135.1 Paracoccaceae bacterium
GACCGGAACCGAGAACGCCGACGAAATGTTCTGGGGCAATGACGGGCCCCGCTTCTCCTCGAACCATGCGGGCGGCATTCTGGGCGGCATCTCCTCCGGCCAGCCGGTGGTGACGCGCTTCTCGGTCAAGCCGACCTCCTCGATCCTGACCCCGCGCAAGACCATCGACCGGTTCGGGAACGAGACCGAGATCGTCACCAAGGGTCGCCACGACCCCTGCGTCGGTATCCGCGCGGTCCCCGTGGGCGAGGCGATGATGGCCTGCGTGCTGATCGACCACGTCCTCCTCGACCGCGCCCAGACCGGGGGCGTGAGGGGTCGGCTTGGGCCGGACGTCTAGCGGCTGAAAACCCCCACCAGCTCCACATGGCCGGACCAGCGGAACTGGTCCACCGGCGTGACGCGCGTCAGGCGAAAGCCGCCATCGAGGAGTATGCGGGCGTCGCGGGCGAAGGTTGCTGGATCGCAGGAGACGCCGACAACGCGCGGGACAGAGGATTTGGCGATCTCGCGCGCCTGCGCCTCGGCCCCGGCGCGGGGCGGGTCAAAAACAATCGCGTCCAGCTTCGCCATCTCAGCCGCCATCAGCGGGCGTCGGAACAGATCGCGGGCCTCCACCTCGACACGCTTCAGCCCTTCCGCCCCACGCCATCCGGCGGCGAGCGCGTCGGTCAGCGCCGCGTCGCCCTCGACCGCCAGCACCTCCGCCTGCTCGGCGAGCGGCAACGCGAAGGTGCCGCAGCCCGCGAACAGGTCCGCGACGCGCACGGCCTCGCCGACGCCCTCACGCACCAATCGCACCAGCGCCGCCTCGCCCTCCGCGGTCGCCTGCAGGAAGGCGACGGGCGGCGGATGCACCAGCGCGCGGCCAAATCTTACGGCGGGCGGGTGATTGAGGGCGATCGGCTCTCCGCCCCATGTCAGCCGCGCGAGACCATGCGCCTCGGCGATGGCGGCGAGATCGGCGCGCAGCCGCGCGCCCTCCGCCCCGTCCTCTGGCGTCTTGCCGCCCTCGACCGCGACGTCCAGCCCGGAGTCGGTGGCGGTCACGGCGGCTTTCAACTCGCCCTTGCGGCTGGCCCCGACGCGCGCCAGCGCCTCGACAGCGGGGATCGCGGCCATCAGCGTTGGCGCGACCAGCGGGCAGTCCTGAATCGCGACGATCTCCCCCGCCCTGCGGGCGTGAAAGCCGACCATCGCGCCCTTCTTGGTGCGGCGCGCGGAGAAGGTCGCCCGGCGGCGGGACTGGGTCGGCGAGGTGGTCGTCTCCGCGACCTCCGCCTCGATCCCCTGCGCGGCGAGCGCGGCGACCACGACCTCCCTCTTCCACGCAGAAAGGAACGCGTCCGAGGCGTGCTGCAACGCGCAGCCGCCGCAGCTTTTGAAATGGCGGCAGGGCGCGGCCACCCGGTCGGCGGAGGGCGTCACGATCTTCGGCGCCTCCATGCGGTCGCCGACCACCTCGCCCGAAACGCGCTCGCCCGGCAGGGTGAAGGGCGCATAGACCGGGCCTTGGGCGATCCCGTCGCCCTGGCGGCCAAGACGCTCGATGACCAGCTCCATCACGCCCCCTTTCGCGCCGCGATCAAGAACTCGCGGTTGCCGTCGCCGCCCAAAATCGGACTTTCCGCCTCTCCGGTCACGGTCCAGTCGGCTCCCTCTAGAAAGGCGCGGATGCGGGCGCGAACCGAAGCGTGGACCTCCGGGTCCTTCACGATCCCACCCTTGCCCACCTTGTCCGGCCCGGCCTCGAATTGCGGCTTGATCAGCGCGACCAGAACCGCCCCCGGCTTGGCCAAAGCCAGCGGCCCCGGCAGCGCCTTTTCCAGCGAGATGAAGGAGACGTCCGAGACGACCCAATCGACGGGCGGGACCAGCCCCTCGGGAATCGCACGGGCGTTGACCCCCTCAAGGGAGGTGACGCGGGGGTCGCCCACCAGCTTCGGGTGCAACTGCCCCCGGCCCACATCCAACGCGAAGACATG
>QKHF01000078.1 GCA_003250135.1 Paracoccaceae bacterium
TCTCGACGTCCGAGCCGAGCAGGGGCTGACCCAGGCCGAAGCGCGGCGACGGCTCGCGATCCATGGCGCCAACGCGCTCAGAACGTCCAAGCGACGCAGCGACTGGAGCATCCTGATCGATCAGTTCAGGAACCTGCTGACGCTACTTCTGGCCGTCGCCACGGCGCTGTCCATCGGCATGGGCGAAATTGCGGAGGGCGCGGCGATCATCGCGGTCATCCTGTTCAACGGCGTGATCGGGTTCATCGCCGAGCGCAAGGCGGTCGCCTCGATCGAGGCGCTGCGGCGGCTCGGGACGACGACGACCAAGGTACGCCGGGACGGGGCAGTCGGCACTCTCCCCGCGGAGGACCTCGTACCGGGCGACATCATCCTGCTCGGCGCAGGCGACGTCGTCACCGCCGACGCGCGTCTGGTGACGGCCTCCGGACTGCAATGCGACGAGTCGCTTCTGACCGGCGAGTCGGCCCCGGTCGCCAAGTCGCCACAGCCGGTCGCAGAGGACGCGATCCTCGCCGAGCGCAGTTGCATGGTGTTCAAGGGCGCCTCGGTCTCGCGCGGCTCCGCCGAGGCGGTCGTGGTCTCGACGGGCGGAACGACGGAGCTGGGCCGCATCTCGAAGTTGGTGGAGGAGGCCGAAGACGAGGTCACGCCACTGGAAAAGCGGCTGGCGCGCATGTCGCGGCAGCTGATCTGGGTCGCGCTCGCCATCGCCGCGATCGTGCTGGCCGTCGGCCTGGCGAGCGGTCGGGACGCTGTCCTGATGCTCAAGACCGGGATCGCGCTGGCGGTGGCCGCCATACCCGAGGGGCTGCCGATCGTGGCGACGCTGGCGCTGTCGCGCGGCATGTGGCGCCTCGCACGACGCAATGCGCTGGTCGAGCGCTTGTCCGCGGTCGAGACGCTGGGCGCCGTCACGGTGATCTTCACCGACAAGACCGGCACCCTGACCGAGAACCGCATGACCGTGACAGAGTTGTCGACGCCGGGCGGGCGCGCGGCATTCACCGAAGCAGAGGCCGATCTCAGTTCGGTCGACCCCGGTCTGGCCGGCCGGGCGGCCCATGTCCTCGCGCTCTGCGTCAGCGCCGAGCTTCGGGCCGGCCAGTCCGCGGCTGAGATCGGCGACCCGATGGAGCGCGCTCTGGTGCAGGCCGCAGGCAAGTTGGGCGTCGCCATCGAGGCTGGCGCGCAGATCGGCGAGGAAGCCTTCGATCCCCAGTCCCGAATGATGGCGGCCCTCCACCGGAACGACGCGGGACTGCTGATCACGGTGAAAGGCGCGCCCGAAGCGGTGCTGGAGCGCGCCGAGTTCATCGCGCAAGGCGCCGGAGACCGACCGATCGCCGATGCGGATCGAGCCGAGTGGCTGGAGGCGACCCGCCAGCTTGCGGCCGAGGGGCGCCGGGTGCTGGCGCTCGCCGATCGCCGGGCGGAGGCGGCGGACGGAGACCCCTATCAGGGTCTCAGCTTCCTGGGCCTCGTCGCGCTCGAGGACCCGCCCCGCGGCGATGCGCGAGAAGCGGTGGAGGCGGCGCAGCGCGCCGGCATCCGGGTGGTGATGATCACCGGCGACAACGCCGTGACCGGCGCCGCCATCGCCCGGGCGGTGGGACTGACCGACGAGGATGACATCGCGGTCGTAGAAGGCAAGGAACTGTGCCGCCCCGACGATATGTCGGACGCCGACAGGCGGCGATATCTGGAGACGCGCGTCTTTGCGCGCGTCAGCCCGGAGCAGAAGCTCGATCTGATCTCGCTGTATCAGCAGGCCGGGGAAATCGTCGCCATGACCGGCGACGGGGTGAACGACGCGCCCGCGCTCAAGAAAGCCGATATCGGCGTGGCGATGGGCCTGCGCGGAACCCAGATCGCCCGCGAAGCCTCGGACATCGTACTGAAGGACGACGCCTTCGCCTCGATCATCGCGGCGGTGCGCCAGGGCCGGGTGATCTTCCGCAACATCCGTAGCTTCGTGTTCTAC
>QKHF01000244.1 GCA_003250135.1 Paracoccaceae bacterium
AAAAGCCCCGACCTGCGCCGGGGCTTCTAGATAGATCAATTGATCTGTCTACTCAGTGCCGCGCGTCGCCCTCGCGCTGCTCCGTCGCCTTCACCCGTTCCGCGTCGTCGGTGGGGTGCGCCGTGCGGGCGCGAAAGGCAGCTTTGTCGGCGTCTAGGTCGATTGCGTGAGATTCGTCGCGGGTGGTCATAGTCGCTCTCCATATTCCGATTGAGTTACAGATACACCGACCCGATACGCACAAAATGGCGCACAAATTAGTGAATTCGGGAGAGGTGTCGCGGAATAGGAGGGACTGAAAAACGCTTTGTTTTCAGCGTGGTGGAGGGGGCTGGATTCGAACCAGCGTAGGGTTTCCCCGACGGATTTACAGTCCGTTGCATTTGACCGCTCTGCCACCCCTCCATGGGCCGCTCTGAGCGAAGGCCGGCGTCGCGCCGACGGAGCGTCGGAATAGTCGCCGACCGGACGGGCGTCAACCGGAATCGGGCGGAAATCCTCCAATTCCGGCGCGCCGCGTTGCCACCGCCTTCGCCGCGTATTATCCCGGCTTAAAGCTCGCGCCATCGGGCGGCGACGCGATGTTGGAGAGGCGAATTGGCCGAACGCGGGCGAAAGAAGCCGAAATGGGCGATCGAGAAGGAGCGCGCGCGCAAGGATGCGAGCGCCGACGAGGTCTGGCTGTTCGGCCTGCACGCCGTCCGCGACGCCCTGTTGAACCCGGCGCGCGAAAAACATCGGCTGATTCTGACCAAGAACGCCGCCGACAGGCTGGCGGACGCCGTCGCCGCCGGCGGAATGACGCCTGAGATCGCCGACGCGCGCGCCTTTCCCGCCCCGCTCGACCCCGGCTCCGTGCATCAGGGCGCTGCGCTCTCGGCCAGACCGCTCGACTGGGGCGACGTCTCCTCGCGCTGCGCCCCCGAAAAGGACGCGCCGCCGCCGATCGTCCTGCTGCTCGATCAGGTGACCGACCCGCACAATGTGGGGGCGATTCTGCGCTCGGCCGAAGTGTTCGGCGCCCGCGCGGTCATCGCCCCGCGCCGCCACGCCGCGCCGGAGACGGGCGCGCTGGCCAAGACCGCCTCGGGCGCGCTGGAGCGCCAGCCCTATCTGCGGGTTCCGAACCTCGCCCGCGCGATGGCCGCGCTGGCCGAGATGGGCTACGCTCTGATCGGTCTGGACGGCGAAGGGGACGCCGAAATCGGAGAGGTCGCGCGCGATTGCGCCGACCAACCCCTCGCCCTGGTCATGGGGGCCGAAGGACCCGGCCTGAGGCAACTGACGCGGGAGACCTGCCACCGCCTCGCCCGCATCCCTTCGGCGGGCGAATTCGGCTCTCTGAACGTGTCCAACGCGGCGGCGGTCGCACTCTACGCCGCGCGATCAAATCGGGACTGAAACAATGCGAGTTGATGCAAACCTGCTTAGCCTGTTAAGATGTCGCATGCCGGAAGGCGGAGGTCACATCCGCCACGTTCGGGAGGAACGAAAGATGCTAGCCCAGTTACAGTTCCCGCTCGCAGCAGCGGCGATGCTGGCGGCCGCGCTCGCTGGCTCCGGTTTTGCGTTATTCGCTCTTGCGCCCTCGGCCCTGGCGGCCGAGCAGGTTGTTTATATTCAGGGCGGCCTCGCGCTGGGCGGCTATGACCCGGTGTCTTACCACACCGACGGAAAGCCCACCCGCGGACAACCCGAGTTTGAAACCGAGTGGATGGGCGCGCGGTGGAGATTCGCCTCGGCGGAGCACATGACCACCTTCAGGTCCGACCCCGAGCGCTACGCGCCCGCCTATGGCGGATACTGCGCCTACGCGGTCTCGCAGGGATCGTTGCAGCCGGGCGATCCGAAGATCTGGCGCATCGTCGATGACAAGCTCTATCTGAACCTCTCGCCCTCGACTCAGTCGAAATGGGAGGCGGACATTCCAGGCTCGCTGGCCCGCGCCGAGCAAAAATGGCCTGAATTGACCGAGTGATCCGCCGCTGCGCGGTTCTTCGACCTTCAGCAATGTTTCGGATCGCGCGCCCTGCGCCGCTCACAATATCGGCGTTTCGGGCGCGAAGCCGTCCTTAACAGCGTTCAACCCGGCCTGAAGCAAGACAAAATCCCGGCATCATCACGAGTTCGAGATAATTTTGGGGTGGGGGGTTACAATTCAGCAACATTGCCCCAATATACTCTGACGGGAAGGGAGCTTTCCGGCTCTCTTCACACTCACTGTCCCTCGTTCCGACTTCGCGTCCGCCTTCGTCCCCCAAAGATGAGGCGGACGCTTTTTCTTTCCAGGCGCACGCAATGCGGATTTTCCGCGCATTCGCCGGATCGCGCACGACTGCCCCGAGACATTCCCGTCGCAAGATGGCATAAACCGCGCCGCAATGTCGGCCCCGCCAAAACAGGGCGAGCGGCCAGGAACAGAGGGGATCATCCATGACCGACGACGCGCCGAACTACGGCTTCGACACCCAGCAGGTTCACGCGGGCTATACGCCCGACCCGACCACCGGCGCCCGGCAAGTGCCGATCTATCAAACCACCGCCTACCAGTTTCAGGATGCCGACCACGCCGCGCGCCTGTTTAACCTCGAAGAACTCGGCTTCATCTACACCCGTATCGGCAACCCCACCGTCGCCGCTCTGCAGAACCGCGTCTGCGCGCTGGAGGGCGGGATCGGCGCCGTCGCGGCCTCCTCGGGCCACGCCGCGCAGATGATGGCGCTGTTCCCGCTGATGAGCCCGGGTGACAACTTCATCGCCTCCACCCGGCTCTATGGCGGCTCGGTCAACCAGTTCAACTTCGCCTTCAAGCGCTTCGGCTGGGAAGTGCGTTTCGTCGACACCGACGATCTGGACGCGGTGCGCGCCGCCTGTGACGGCCGCACCCGCGCGATCTTCACGGAATCGATCGCCAATCCGGGCGGCTACGTCACCGATATGGAGGCGATCGCCGGCGTCGCGAAGGAAGCCGGCGTTCCCTACATCGTCGACAACACCTCGGCCTCGCCCTATCTCTGCCGGCCGTTCGAGCATGGCGCGAACATCGTCGTGCACTCGACCACGAAGTACATGTCGGGCAACGCCACCACGATGGGCGGCATGATCGTCGATTCCGGCACATTCGACTGGGCCACGGGCGGCAAGTTCCCCGCGCTGACCACGCCTTGCGACGCCTATCACGGCCTCAACTTCCACGAGGCGACGGGCGCGATGTGCTACACCTTCTATGAGATCGCCATCTGCCTGCGCGACCTCGGCGCCTGCCAGGCGCCGATGAACGCGTTCCAGACCCTGATGGGGCTGGAAACGCTGAGCCTGCGCATGGACAAGCACGTCGCCAACGCGAAGATCGTCGCCGAGCACCTGCAGAACCACCCGGCGGTCGAATACGTCTCCTACGCCGGGCTGGCCTCCTCGCCCAGCGCTGCGAAGGCCGCCAAGTACTGCCCCAAGGGCGCCGGAGCGATCTTCACCTTCGGACTGAAGGGCGGCTACGAGGCCGGCAAAGCGGTGGTGAACAACGTCAAGCTGTTCTCTCACCTCGCCAATCTGGGCGACGCGCGCTCGCTGATCATCCACTCCGCCTCGACCACCCACCGCCAGCTGTCGGACGAGCAGCGCAAGGCGGCGGGCGCCAGCGACGAGGTCGTGCGCCTGTCGATCGGCATCGAGGATCCCAAGGACCTGATCGCCGACCTCGATCAGGCAATCGCCGCGGCGGGCTGAACGCCATCTTCAAAAAAAGTGAAGCCCGGGCCATGCGCTCGGGCTTTTCTGTTCCGCGATGACCAGGATCACTGAATCCGCGGCTCGAACAGCAGCTTGATGTAGGACCGCAGAAGCATCACCTGTTGCGACGTGATCAGCGGATCGCCGACCGCGCGCGCCATGACGATCCCGCCTTCGACGACCGAGCTCACAAAATCCGCGAGGTGCTCCAGTTCGACGTCGTCGCGCATCGGATAGACCTGGGCGATCTCCTCGAACATCCGCCGAAAACGTGCGCGCCAGCCCAGGACCGCGCGGCGGTTTGCGTCTCGCACATCCTGATCGAACAACCGGTCCTGATACGCCGCGGTCGCCACGATGCATCCCGGGTGACCGCCCGGCATGTCCTCGATCAGTTCCGCCAAAAGCTTCAGCCCGATCAGCGCGCCCTGCAGCGGATCGTCGCTCAGCTCCCGCGCTCGGCCCAGAAGATCGTCGAACAGTTCTTTCTCGACCTCGATATGCCGGTCGATCAGCGCCCGGGCCAGCGCGTTCTTGTCCCTGAAATGGTAGAAGAACCCGCTTTTCGTGATCTCGGCGTTGGCCACGATCTCTTCGATCGAGGTGGCGTCAAACCCCTTAGCCAGAACCGAGTCCTGGGCGACGTCCAGGATTCTGGCGCGCGTCTCTTCCCCCCGCGACATGGGCCGACCTCCGAAAAACTGCACCGACGGTACTGCACCGCCGGTGCGGTTTTTACACCCATAACCGGGAGCGCGAAAGGGGACATGGCGCAACCAATTGATTTTATTGGAAAATAAAATCCAGAAAACCGCACCAAGAGTCTTCTGTTTCGCGGCGCGCCGAATGTCCATCTCTGTCGAACCAATTTTTCGACGGGGAGAACACCATGACGTCCATCAATCATCTGCTGTCCGCGCAACGCCCATTCCTGACCGATGGAGGGTTCGAGACATCCCTCTTCTTCATCGACGGCTTCGACGCGCCGGAATTCGCCGCCATCGTGCTTCTGGACGATCCCGAGGCGCGGCAGGCGATGACCCGGTACTTCGACCGCTTTCTTTCAATGGCCGACGCCGCCGGAACCGGCTTCGTTCTCGACACGGACACCTGGCGCGGATGCGTCCGTTGGGCGGAGAAACTCGGCCGAACCGAGGACGACCTGCTGCGGCTCAACCGGGACGCGGTGACGTTCGCGAAAGAGATCCGCGATCGTTGGAGCGCGCGCGTCTCGCCCATTCTCGTCAATGGCGTCGTGGGCCCGGCGGGCGACGGCTATGCGCCGGACCAGTTGCTGACCGCTGACGCCGCACAGACCGCGCACACGCCGCAGATCGAGGTCTTCGCCGAATCCGGCGTCGACATGGTCTCGGCCATCACCATGACCCATGTGGGCGAGGCCGTCGGGATCGTTCGCGCGGCCGAGGAGGCCGGGCTGCCCGTCGTCGTGTCCTTCACCGTGGAGACCGATGGACGGCTGCCGACGGGCGAGACGCTGGGCGAAGCGATCGCCGCGACGGATGCAGCCACTGGCGACGCGCCGCTCTACTACATGGTCAATTGCGCCCATCCCGACCATTTCAGCGGCGCCCTCGCCTCCGGGGCCGATTGGCTTCGGCGCATCGGCGGGCTTCGCGCGAACGCCTCACGTCTGTCTCACGCCGAACTGGACGTCGCGGAAGAACTGGATGACGGCGATCCGGCCGAGTTCGGGCGTCTGCACGCAGATCTCGCGCCTCTCCTTCCGAACCTGCGCGTGGTCGGGGGATGCTGCGGAACGGATCACCGGCATGTCGGCTGCGTGTCGCATCATCTGCACGCGAAAGCCGCGGCCTGACCGGCCCTACTCTCGGGCGCGCCATGTGCGCCCGGGGCTTTTTACTCCAGCGCCCAGACGGTGGAGACATCGACGCGGATGGTCTGCGTTCCGGCCGCCACCGGCACGGCGTCCGACGCCGCCATCGCCATCTCGGCCCGCATCATCGGCTGCGGCGGCGGGCCATAGCCGCCCTCGCTCACCTGCATGATGGCGCCCAGCGACGCGCCCGCCTCGCCCGCCAGCAACTCCGCCTTGCGCCGCGCGTCTGCGATGGCGCGCTTGCGCGCCTCATCTTCAAGCGCCGTCCGCTCATCGATGTCGAAGCTGATTCCGCCGATCTCGTTGGCGCCGGCGCGGGCCAGCGCGTCCAGCAAACCGCCCAGACCGCCCAGATCGCGGGCGGTGATCATCAGGCGATTGCGCGCCTCGAACCCGGACTGGACGTTTTCGCTCGACCCGTCCGCGCGGCGCCGGTGCTCCCAGCGTGGCGACAGCGACAGGCCGACCGTGCGGATGTCCGCCTCCGCCACCCCGGCCGCCTTCAGCGAGTCGATGATCGCCGCGACCGCGGCGCTGGTCTGGTCCAGCGCGTCGCCCGCCGTCTTCGCCGCCGCATAGGCTCCGACGGACACGCTCGCGATATCCGGAGCGGCCGAGACCTCGCCCACCCCGCTGACGGCGATTCGCCGCTCGCCCGAGTCGCGGGGAACGTCCTGCGCCAGCGCCCGCGTTGAAGGCGCCCAGGCTGCGCCCGCCGCGGCCAGCGCGCAGAGAGCAGGAATGAAATGGCGGGAAATCAGCATGTTGGCCTCCTTGGGCGGGAAAGTTTCGGCGAAATACGATCGCAGCATCGCCCTTATACAAACGAATCGCGACGAAAATCCGCCGCCGCTGGCACCCGGCGCGCCGCGCGGATACGATCCGCGCCATGCAAGCGAACGACCCACAGACCGGCGGCCAGACGCCCGCGTCGCGCCCCCGCTACGCGCTGGATTTCCGCGCCAGCGGCGTGGCGTTGATGCGTCGGGAAAGCGGCGTCGCCACCTGGGCGCCGGGCCGCGGATTCTCGGTGTCTCAGCGCGCCGGCGGCGCGTGGAGCGAGATCGCCTGCTGCGACTGGCTGCCGCCTGAAAACGAGGGCGCCCCGTCCGCGCTCGACGCCCCCGAGCGCCTGACCGCGGCGCTGGGCGATGCGGAGCCCGAAGTGGACGTCTGGGTTCCCAACGGCCTGCTGCTGTCGCGCACGGTTCCGGACCGCAAGCGCGCCGAGGACGAGCCTGCGGAGCGCGTGGCGGCCCGCGCCATCTCGGGCCTGACCATTCTGCGGCCTGAAGCGCTGGAACTCGCCGCCATCCGCACCGAGAGCGGCGTCGCCCTGCGCGCGGTAGAGCGCTCGGTGCTGGACGAGGTCGCGGCCCATGCGCGGCGTCTGGGATTCTCGATCCGCACCATCCGCAGCCGCCCGGGCGATCGCGACTTTCCCGACGGCGCGGTGTTCTCCATATCCGCATCGCAGCGCCAGAGCGCTCGCAAATCCGGTGGGCCGCGCTCCGGCGCGCTGACACTGGCAGGGGGCGCCGCCGTCATCGCCGCCGCCGTTGCGATTTTTTTCTACGCTGCGCCGCCCGCACCGGATGCGCCTGAGCCGCCGGCGATATCCGCCAGCGCGCCCGCCCCTAGCCAAGCGGACGCCAAGCCGGCGCCGCCCTACCGGACGCTGACCGCGGAAGTGCCCTTCTCGGCGCCCGCCGATCAATTCACCCCCGCCGCGGAGCAGCCCGCGCCGGCGGAGACCCCGACGGTAACCGAGGCGGATGCCCCAGAGCCGGTGACGGAACTGGCGTCAATCAATGCGGACGCGCTGGCGATCGAGCCGGGCGAAGCGCCGGGAGAGGTGGTGGCGGCCGAAACGGCAGCGACGGCGACCGCCGAGGCGCCCGCTATCGACGCGCCCGCCTCATTTTCACAGGAGGCGGCGCCCGATCTCGCCGCGCTCGCGCCGCTCAGCGACGTTGTGGTCGATGACGAAGCAGGCGCGCCGGGACAAGAGATCGTCGCGCCGGAAGAATCGGCCCAGCCTGAGGGAGA
>QKHF01000247.1 GCA_003250135.1 Paracoccaceae bacterium
CGCCGCGACGGCCCATAGCCGGTGATCGCCCCCTGCGCCGCCTGCCGTTCGGTCCCGGTGGCGTAGGCGAGGAAGGCCAGCGCCGCCTCCCGGTGCGGCGCGCCCTTGGGCACGGCCAGCATGTTGAACCGCAGAACCCGCCCGCTCGGGATCACGCCAACGGTCCCGTCCGTGAGCAGGCCGCGATGAAACGCCGTCGTCATCGCCACGCGCTTCTCGGCCAGCAGCGCCGGCGCCTCGGCCCCGGCGCGCCACCAGACGATCTGGCTGCGGATCGCATCCAGCTTGGCGAAGGCGCGGGCCAGCCCTTCCTCCGTGCCAAGCAGCCCGTAGACCGCCTCCGCCGGAACGCCGTCCGCCAGCAGCGCCAGCTCCAAATTGCCTTCGGGCGTCTGCCGCATGCCGCGCGGGCCCGGGAACCGATCGAGATCGAAGAAATCCGCGGCGGTCCGCGGCGCGTGGGACCCGGCGACCCGGATATGGGCCGAGGCCAGCGCATAGACCTCGACGATCGAAAGGCCGGAGAGGTCGATCCCCATCTCCTCGCCCAGCGCCGCGCGAAGTCGGGAAGGGGTCGTCCGCTCCAGATCGAACTCCGCCACGCCGCCCGGGAACAGGCCCGTGTCGTAGGCCAGCACCGTGGACCAGACCGCATGGCTGACGGCGCAGGGCTCCAGCGCGCCGGGCACGAAATCCTCGACGGCCGAGGCGCCGCTTGGGCTTGGCGGAAAGGAGGCTGGGTCGACCGGCTCCAGCAGCCCCTGGTCGCACAGCACGCGGGCGTCCGCGCGCTCGATGTCAACGACGTCCCACTCCACAGCGCCTTGCTCGACCTGGCTTTGCAGCCCGGCCACGGCGCCGTCGAAGGCGACGACCTCGGCGGTCTTGCCGGTCTCCTTCATCCACGGCTGGATGAACGCGGTCTTCTGCGCCTCGGCGTAGTCTCCGCCCCAGGACGCGATGACCAGATCGGCGGAAAGCGCGGCCGAAGCCATCGGCGCGGCGCAGGCGGCCAGCGCCGCGGCGCGCATCAGACGGGCGAATGGGGGCATCTGCTGTCGGGTCCTCTGAGACGTGCGCGGGGCGCGGTGGGGGCTGCAACGCTGGCGCATCATCGCCCCATCACCGACGGCGCGCAAGCGAGCGGCGACCCGAGAATTCGCACTGATTCAGTTGACAGTACACGGGAATCGCTGAGACAATTCACGAAAAGGAAACGGAGGAACCGATGGATCGCCTGACCGAAATGGAGGCCTTCATCAAGGTCGTCGACTCCGGCGGCTTCACCGAGGCCGCTCGGCGTCTGGGCGTCTCCAAATCCGCCATTTCCAAGCATGTCTCCGCGCTGGAGGAGCGCCTCGGCGCGCGACTGCTGAACCGCACCACGCGCCGGGTCAGCCCGACCGAGATCGGCCTCGCCTATTACGACCGCGCGGGGCGGGTGCTGGCCGAGGCTGAGGAAGCCGACGCCATGGCCGCCGCCATGCAGGGCGCGCCGCGGGGGCGGCTGCGGGTCGCGGCGCCCCTCAGCTTTGGGCGGCGGCATGTGGCCAACGCGGTGGCGGAGTTCCTGAAGACCTTTCCCGACGTCTCCGTGCACATGGAGATGGACGACCGCTTCGTCGACCTCGTCTCGGAGCAGTTCGACCTCGCGATCCGCATCGGCCGCCTGGCGGATTCCAGCCTGATCGCGAAGAAGCTGGGCGAGGCGAGCATGCATTTCGTGGCCAGCCCGGAATACCTGGCCGAGCATGGCGAACCGACCACGATCGACGACCTCTCGTCCCACGTCTTGCTGCACTACTCGAACATGTCCTGGGGCAATTTCTGGCGCCTGACAGGACCCGGAGGCGACGAGCGTCAAATCCGCGCAGGAGGTCGCCTGACCGCCAATAACGGCGACGCGCTGATGGCCGCCGCGGTCGCTGGGCTCGGGATCGCCATGCAGCCCGCTTTCCTTTGCGCGGACGAGGTGCGCGGTGGCCAGCTGAAAGAGATCATGGTCGACGCGCGCCCGGAACCCATTGGAATTTATGCGGTTTACCCCCCGGGACAGTATCCCGCGCCGAAGGTCCGGGCTTTTATCGACTTCATGGCCGACCGGTTCGGATGCGCCGAGCCGCCCTGGGCCATGTGAGCTCCGCACCTCGCTTCGAAGGCGGACGTTCACGAACCCGTGCGCCGGTCGCCAGCATCGGCCACTCGCGGAGAGAGCGTGTATAGTCACATCCATAAAGCCACGAATATTAGAATGTATATTCGCCTGACATATGGATAACGACCGCCGCTCCTCTGACGACAAACCGACGGCTCCAGACGGGCGCAGCGCGCGCACCGGAGAGGCGGCGCTCAATCCGAACCAGATCGCCCAGCACGCCGAAATCGCCAAGCGAGGGTCGGATTACCTGAAGACGCTGGCGCATCCGGCGCGCCTGATGATCCTGACCCATCTCTCCGCCAAAGAGCTGTCAGTCGCCGAGATCGAACAGCTGATCGGCGCGCGCCAGGCTTCGGTCTCGCAGCACCTCGCCCGGCTCCGCTCGATCGACGTGGTCGGGTCGCGGCGTGACGGCAAGGCGATCTACTACACGTTGGCCGATGACCGCGAACGCCAGCTGGTCGCCGCCGTGCATGAGTGGTTTGGAGACGAATAGGCGACTGCCGACGAGCGATGATCAGCGCCGCCAGAAGCTGCGGCTGAACAACACGAAGACGCTCATCAGCTCCAACCGCCCCAGCAGCATGGTCCCCGCCAGTATCCATTTCGCGCTGTCGGGCAGATTGGCGAAATTCCCCGCCGGGCCGATTTCGTCCCCCAGGCCGGGGCCGATATTCGCCAGCGCGGTCGCCGCGCCCGAGATCGCGGTGATCGTGTCCAGCCCGACCATGGTCAGCAGCACCGCGACGCAACCCAGCGTAACCGCGAAAACGTAGAGGAAGCTCATCACCGAGGAGAGGATCTCCTGGTCGAGCGGACGCCGGTCATAAGTCAGCTGGAACACCCCGTGGGGCGAATGCAGCCGCCGGATCTGGGTCGCCACCGCAGAGGCGAGGATCTGCACCCGGAACACTTTCACCGAGCAGCAAGTCGACCCGGTGCAGCCGCCGATCAGCCCGATGAAAAAGAAGATCACGACGACGAAGGAGCCCCACTCCATGTAGTTCTCGCTGGCGTAGCCGGTCCCGGTCATGATCGAGGCGATGTTGAACAGCGACTCTCGGAAGGCCTGCTCCAATGGCTCGCTCACCGTCAGGACGCGGTAGACCACGACCATGCCGACGGCGCCCGTCAGCAGCGCCAGAAACGCGGCGATCTGCGGGTCGCGGAACAGCGGCTTCGCCGAGCCGCCCATCAGCTGCACAAACCGGACGAACGGCAGGCTGGCGAGGATCATGAACACCGACGCGACATACTCGATGATCGGCGGGAAATGCCCGATCGACGCGTCGTAATTGGCGAACCCGCCGGTGGAGATTGTGGTCATCGCATGCACGGCGGCGTCGAACAGGTTCATGCCCGATGCGGCGTAGGCCATCAGGCAGAGCGCCGTGAGTCCCACATAGATGGCCGATATCGAGTTGGCGATCTCGGCTGCGCGCGGCAGGATCTTCCCCATCGTGTCGAACGCTTCCGAGCGGAAATACTGCATGCCGCCGACGCGCATCATGGGCAGGAAGGCCAACGCGAATACGATGATGCCGACGCCGCCGAACCATTGCAGCAAACCGCGCCACAGCTTGGTTGATGGCGGCAGCGCGTCGATATTCGTGAACACGGTCGACCCGGTCGTGGTAAGGCCCGACATCGCCTCGAAAAACGCGTCGGTGTAGCTGGCGTAGGGCGGCGCCAGCACGAACGGAACCGCGCCGAAGATGGGCAGAGCCACCCAGGCGCTCACGGTCAGCATGAAGGTCTGCTGGATCGTCAATCCTTCGGACCGCCCGATATCGCAGGCGATCGACGTCGAAAGGCCGATCACGATGGTCATCGCCCCCGCGAAGGCGTAGTCGCGCCAATGCGGGTCCCCGACCAGAAAGTCAGCCAGGGCGGGCGCCAGCATGAACGCCCCCAAAGCGGCGACCATCAGGCCGATGACGTAAAAGACGGGGCGCGCGTCCAACATGGGCGGAGCCTTTGGCGAGGAGGCCCCCCGTGTCAAGCGTTCAGCCGCTCCAGAGCGCCGCGATCAGCAGCCCGGCGGAGGTGACGGCGGCGAAAACCGGGACCGCGAACGGGATGCTGGGCGCGCCCGGCGGCGGCGGACCGCGGCGCTTCAGCTCGATCAGCGCCGAATTCACCAGCGTGAAGACGCCAAGCAGGATCGCCGAAGTCGCCTGCGCCAGCGCCTCGATCGGGGCGGCCAGCGCGAGGGCGACCACGCAGAGCGTCGCCAGCGCCGTCGCGCGAGTCGGCGTGCGCCGGATCGGGTGCAACGCCCTCGCCCAGGCGAAGGCGGCGCTGCGCGCGCCAAGGCCGTAGAGCACGCGGGCCGCCATGATGATCTGCGCCAGCACGCCGTTCAGCGTGGCCGCGACCGCGATAGCCCCGATGAAGGCGGGCGAACGCCCGGTCGCCGTCTCGTACACCATCGCCAGCGGCCGCTCGCTGGTCGACAGGCGCTCGGGACCGACCGCAAGCACAGCCGCAGCGCTGACCAGCGCATAGAGCGCCGCCGTGGCCGCCATCGCCAGCAGGATCGCGCGCGGCATGGTCTTTTCCGGCTCGCGAGTCTCCTCCGCCATGTTGACCATGTCCTCGAAACCGATGAAGGCGAAGAAGGCCAGCATCAGCGCGGCGATCATCCCGAGGCCGGGGAACGCCGCTTCGCTCAGACCGGGAACCAGCTCGCTGGCCGGCATGGTCCAGTCGCCCAGGAAGCCGGCCCCGCTGACGATCAGCAGCCCGGCGACCTCGATCAGGGTGAAGAGCGCGGCCAGGGCGAGGGACTCAACGACGCCCCAGGCCGCCGCCGCGCCAAGGGCCAGGCCGATCCCGATCTCCAGCGCCACGCGCGGCGCGTCGACCAGGCCCAGAAGATACCCGACCCCGCCTTTCAGCACCGCCGCGGCGGAGACGACGCCGACCAAAGCCACCGCCAGCCCCACCCCGTTCGACAGCCACGGGCGACCGAACGCCTCGCGCATGTACGCGGCCTCGCCCGCGCTTTCCGGGATACGGGCCGACAGCTCGGCGAAGGAGGCCGCAGAGGCCGCCGCGACCACGCCGGCCAGCACGAAGGCGAACGGCGCATAGGCCCCCGCCTGACCCGCCACCACGCCGACCAGCACATAGATGCCGGCGCCGATCATGACGCCGACGCCGTAAAGCGTCATCAAACCGACGCCGAGCCGGCGCTTCAGGTGCGGTTCAGTGGTGCTCAGGTCGTCGCCCATGGACGCGAAAGTCTAGCAATAGACGCCGACTCGCCTTGGTCTAGGTCAACGAACAGGGCGGCCCCGATGGGGCCGCCTCCGCGCGTCGCTGCTGGGGGCTTAGCTGGAGCGGTTCACCGGATTGCCGATGATGTCGAGGAATTCCTTCCGGGTCTTCGGATCTTCGCGGAAGATGCCAAGCATGGTCGAGGTGACCATGGAGACGCCGTGCTTGTGGATGCCGCGAGTGGTCATGCACTGATGCTCCGCCTCGACGACGACCGCGACGCCGAGCGGCTGCAACACGTCCTGAATGGCGCTGGCGATCTGGGCGGTCATCTTCTCCTGCACCTGCAGGCGCTTGGCGAAGTTCTCCACCGTGCGGGCGAGCTTGGAGATGCCGACCACGCGATCCGTGGGGATATAGCCGACATGCGCCTTGCCGATGATCGGCGCCATGTGATGCTCGCAGTAGCTTTCGAAGCGGATGTCGCGCAGCACGACCATTTCGTCGTAGCCCGCGACTTCCTGAAAGGTCCGCTGCAAGTCGGCCACCGGGTCCATGCCGTAGCCCTTGAACCATTCCTCATAGGCGCGGACGACGCGCCCCGGCGTGTCCAGCAGGCCTTCGCGGCTTGGGTCGTCTCCGGCCCAGCGTAGAAGGGTGCGCACCGCGTCCTCGGCCTCCTCGCGAGAGGGGCGCGTAATCGCCTGGGCTTCCAGCTCGGCGGCGAATTCTGGGTCATGGACGTTCATCGGGATTCCCCCTCGTCAGTTGGAGCCCGCGAAACCGGGCCGATCCGTCTCGGCATAGAGGGTGCGGGTGACCAAGCCCTTACCGCCCTGATGCGATCTGTCGAGACCTTTAACTATCTCACTCATCTATGCGCGGCCCACCCGGTTTTGGATCATCCGGACCGCACGATTCCGTGCGATCCCGCCCCTCCGCGGCGAACCACGGCCCGATTCGCTCGGGCCGTGAGACCATTAAGCTCTATTAACGGACAGTATTCAACCCATAGATGTATTTAATGCGTTTATCACATCTTCGGAGAGATCATCGGGATCCTCCAGACCCACCGACAGCCGCACCAGACCCGGCGTGATGCCCAGCCCCAGCCGCTGTTCCTCGGTCAGCCGCTGATGCGTGGTCGTGGTCGGATGCGTCACGATGCTCTTGGCGTCGCCCAGATTGTTCGAGATGCAGACGATCTGAAGCGCATTCTGGAACCGGAACGCCGCCGCCTGCCCGCCCTCGATTTCGAACGCGATCACCGTGCCGCCCAACTCCATCTGCTTTTTCGCAAGTTCGTGTTGCGGATGGTCGGCGCGGCCGGGATAGAGGACGCGGGTCACAGCCGGATGCCCGGCTATCACATCGGCCAGCTTCGCCGCGCTTTCCGCCTGCGCCCGGCACCTGAGGTCCAGCGTCTCCAGCCCCTTCAACATGACCCAGGCGTTGAACGGGCTCAGCGCCCCGCCGGTATGCTTCAGGTAGGGCTCGAATTCGCCGCGAATAAACTTCTCGGTTCCCAGCACGACGCCGCCCAGACAGCGCCCCTGACCGTCGATATGCTTGGTCGCCGAATAGACGACGACGTCGGCGCCCAGCTCCAGCGGCCGCTGGAAGACAGGGGTTGCGAACACGTTGTCCACCACCAGCCGCGCGCCGCCCGCATGGACGATCTCCGCGACCGACTCGACGTCGATGATCTCCAGCGTCGGGTTCGATGGCGTCTCGAGGAACGCCAGCTTGGTATTCGGCTTCATCGCCGCGCGCCACTGGTCCAGATCGAGGCCGTCGACGAAAGTCACCTCGACGCCGAAGCGGGGCAGCAGATCCTCGACGATGTAGAGGCAGGAGCCGAACAGCGCCCGGGCCGAGACCACGTGATCCCCGGCGCGAAGCTGGCAGAACAGCGCCGCGTTCACCGCCGCCATCCCCGAGGCGGTGGCGAAGGCGTCCTCCGCGCCTTCCAGCGCGCAGATCCGGTCCTCGAACATCTTGACCGTCGGGTTGCCGTAGCGGGCGTAGATGAAGCCCTCGGTCTCGAACTCGCCTTTGAAGCGGGCCTCGGCGGTCTCGGCGTCCGGGTACTTGAAGCCCTGGGTCAGAAACATCGCCTCGGACAACTCGCCGTACTGGCTGCGGCGGGCGCCGCCATGGACCAACCGCGTTCTGGGCCGTCTGGAGCGAATATCTGTCATGTCGTTCACGGGGCGCAGCCCCGCTCCCTCGCCACGAAAAAAGCCCCGACCA
>QKHF01000007.1 GCA_003250135.1 Paracoccaceae bacterium
AGCCCGATCAGCGCCTCGGCGTCCGGCAACTCGCCGGGAATGTCGCGCAGGCGCGCCTTCATGCCCATCGCATCGAAATGCGCGCGCAGGCGCGGCGACGTCTCCTGCGAGCAGAGCCCCAGCCGCGCCGACAGGTCCGCCGCCAGCCCCATGCCGATGCTGACGCCCTCGCCATGCAACAGCCGAACCGAATAGCCCGTCGCCGCCTCCAGCGCATGGCCGAAGGTGTGGCCGAGGTTCAGGAGAGCGCGCACGCCCCGCTCATGTTCGTCCTCGGCGACGATCTTCGCCTTCATGCCGCAACTGTGGCGCACCGCATGAATGCGGGCGGCGGCGTCACCCGCCTTCAGCGCGGAGCCGTTCGCCTCCAGCCATTCGAAGAAATCGGCATCGCCAAGCGCGCCGTATTTCACCACCTCTGCATATCCCGCCAACAGCTCGCGCCCGGGGAGCGTCTCCAGCGCCCCGGTGTCGGCCAGCACCAGCTTCGGCTGGTGGAATGCGCCGATCAGGTTCTTGCCGTGGCGCGAGTTGATCCCGGTCTTGCCGCCCACCGCGCTGTCGACCTGCGCCAGCAGTGAAGTGGGAATCTGTATGAAGTCGATTCCGCGATTGATGACGGCGGCGGCGAATCCCGCCAGATCGCCGATCACCCCGCCCCCGAGCGCGATGATCACATCGTCGCGGTTGAACCGGGCCTCAAGGAACGTCTCGACCACCAGCTCCAGATTGGCCATCGACTTGGTGGCCTCGCCCGCCTGCAACGTCACAGGAACCGCCGAGACGCCCTCGGCGGCCAGCGCCGCCTCCAGCGCGTCCAAATGGCTCCGGGCGACGTTCGCATCCGTCACGACCCCGACGCGCGGGCGTGTCAGGAAAGGCCTGCACAGCGCGCCGGCGTTCTCAATCAACCCCGGCCCGACATGGATGTCATAGGACCGCGCGCCCAGCGCGACATGCAGCGGGCCCTCCATCGTCACACCTCTCCTCCGGCGGGCTGCTCAAATGCGCGACTGTCCTTGATCGTCGCGAGGATGCGCTCGACCACGGCCTCGTGCGGTTCGCCGCCGAAACTGTCGACGACGAAATGGGCCTGGCTGTAATAGGGCGTGCGCTTCTCGATCAGGTCCGCCAGAATCTTGCGCGGATCGCCCGTCAGCAGCAGAGGCCGCGTCTTCTTGCGAGACGTCCGCTCCACCAGCACGTCCAGATCGGCGCGCAGCCATACGGTGACCGCCCTTTCGTTCAGCAGCGCGCGAGTCTCGTTATTGACGAAGGCGCCGCCGCCGGTGGCGAGCACGCACGGCCCCTCGGACATCAGCCGCGCGATCACCTTGCGCTCGCCGTCACGGAAGTGCGGTTCGCCGTGGTGCTCGAAAATCTCGGCCACGGTCATGCCGGCGGCGCGCTCGATCTCTTCATCGGCGTCGAAGAACGGCGCGCCCAGCGTCGCGGCCAGCCGACGCCCGATAGAACTTTTGCCCGCGCCCATCAGACCCACGAGCACAATTGTGCGGGTCAGGGGCGCCGGCGCCGGTTCCTGCGCAATTTCCGCGCTTGTGGACGTCACGTTCCGACCCTCCGGATATTGCAGCCGCGCATTGCGGCCGGTAGGCTTGTGGCGACCGAGGTCATCGGCCGATTGCAGCCCGACCGACCGGCTCTTTAGACCAGCTTCGCGCCAGAGGCAAAGAATGGACGCCCCTCGAAGGGCGAAACGACAATGGGCAGGCTCCTGAGATTTTTGCTGCTTCTCGCCGTCATCGCGGCGATCGGAGGCGCAGTGTACGTCTATATCTTCGATCTGCCGCCGCCGACGCGTGCGATCGACAAGGATGTGAGTGATGCGTTGCCGCACCGTTAGCGTCGCGATCCGGATCGTCGCCGCAGTCTTTTTGTGCTCAAGCGCCGTCGCCCAGGAACAGCCGCGAAGCGTCATCGACTGGCTGAACCGGCCTCCCCAGCCTGCGCCCGACGGAGAGGCCCAGTGGCCGCCAGCCGAAGCGTTCGAGGGATTGGACGAAAACGGCGACGCCGTGACGGCGCCGGAGGAAACGCCGGCCGAGCCGACTGCGTTGCTGTCGCCACTCACCCCGCAGGAAATCGCCATCGCCCCCGTCGCGGGCGTGGTGGCGGATTCGGCCGGCTTGCTGACCGAGGCCGATGGCGGGTTTCCCCCGGACCTCTGGAAAGGCGTGCCGGCGGCTCGGGCGCAGGCGCTGCTCCGACAGATCGGCCCCAGTTCTCTGCGCTCAGTCAACGTGTTGGCGCGCGCCGCGCTGCTGACCTCCGCCTCCGCGCCCGCCGAAGCGGAGGAGGATGGCGAGATCGTCACCGTGCGCGCGCAGGCGCTGCTGGAGCTGGGCCTGCCGACGGACGCGCTGGACCTTTTGCAGGCGTCGGGGTTGCGCACGCCGGTCGCGATGGCGCTCTGGTTGGACGCCGCGGCGCTTATCGGCGCTGATTCCGAAGTTTGCGCGCTCGCGCTGCGCTCGGGATCCTTGGAGGAGATGTCGGCCCGGCGCGTCTATTGCCTCGCGCGCACCGACGCGACTCAGGAGGCCACGCTGGCGCTCGCCACCGGACGCGACCTCGGCCAGATAAAGGAGGCCGACGGCCGCCTGCTGGAGGCGCTGATCGAGCCCAACTGGGCCGAGTTCGCCCGCGCCCCGGATCGAGTGCAGGACCTGACGCCGCTTCGCCTCGCCGCGCTGGATCGGATTGGCGTCGCCCGCCCCCCGGACTTCGGCCGCCTCGCCCCGCTCTCGATGCGTTGGGCCGATATGAATGAAGACGCCCCGCCTCGCGACCGACTCACGGCGGCCGAGCAGCTTGAGGAGGCGGGCGCGCTGCCCACCGAGACGCTGCGCGAACTCTACGCCGCCTATACGCCCGCCGAATCGGGGGGCGTCTGGGGCCGGGTCGAAGCATGGCGGACGGCGCGCGACGCGCGCGGGTCCTATGAGCGCGCCGCCGCCGTGGCGCTGGCCTATGATCGCGCCCGGCAAAACGGTCGGGAAAGCTCCATGTCGCGGCTACTGGCGCCCCTCGTCGAAGGCGCGCGCCCGACGACCGAAGACGGATCGCCTGAAGTCCGGAAGGTGCTGGCGCTGGGCGGGAGTTTCGAGGATGCGATCCACTGGTTCGACACCCCGCCCTCGATCGGACAGCGCGCCACTGCGCTGATCGCTGATCCGCAATCGGTTCAATCGCTCGGCAAGGCCCAGATCGCGGCGCTGCGGGCCAAGGATTCTCTGGGCGACCTCGCGGCCGGACAGCAACTGGCCGCCCTGACAGCCTTCGGCCTGACCGACCGGGAATCACGCTTCACGGCCACCCCGGAATTCGGACGGATCATTCAGGCGCTCGAGAACGAGCAGCCCGCCGAGGCGTTGTTCGGAGCGCTGATTTTCCTCGCCCCCGGCGCCGATACCCGCCCCGCCCAGTTCCACGCAGCGCTGGCCGCGCTTCTTGCGCTGGGGCGCGACGAGGACGCCCGCCGCATCGCCCTCGAGGCGCTGGCGCGCCGCCTGTGACGGGACGAGGCGCGATGGCCGCATCCGGCCCGAACTGGGTCCCGCCCTATCTGGACGCGCTGGCCGCCGAGCGCGACGCCTCGGTCAACACCTTGAAGAGCTATGCGCGCGACCTGGAGCAATACGCCGAGTTCCTCGCGGATCGCAGCAAGACGCCTGCATCCGCCGACCGAGCGGATGTGGAGGCGTACCTCGCTGATCTGGAGGCGCGCGGCCTCGCCCCCGCCACCCGCGCCCGGCGACTGTCGGCCATCAAGGGCCTGCACCGCTTCGCGTTCGAGGAGGGCTGGCGCGGCGATGACCCGGTGGCGCTGATCTCCGGCCCCTCCAAGCCTCGCCGCCTGCCCAAGACGCTGAGCGTCGCCGAGGTGGACCGGATGCTGACCGCGGCGCGCGAAGCGCCGGGAAGCGCCGGCAAGGCGCGCCTGATCTGCATCATCGAACTGCTCTACGCCACCGGGCTGCGCGCGACTGAGCTGGTCTCTCTGCCGGTCTCCGCCGTCCGAGGCGACCCGCGCATGATTCTGGTGACGGGCAAGGGTGGGAAAGAGCGGATGGCTCCCCTCTCCGCCCCCGCACGCGACGCGCTGGCCGACTGGCTGTCCATCCGCGACGCCGAGGAGGACAGGCAGGTCAAGAACGGCGGTCGCCGATCCCGGTTCCTGTTTCCCTCTCCTGGGAAAAAGGGCCATCTGACCCGAGAGCGCCTGTTCCAGATCATCAAGGACCTCGCCGCGCGCGCCGGCGTCTCGCCATCCAAGGTCTCGCCACACACGTTGCGCCACGCCTTCGCGACGCACCTGTTGGCCAACGGCGCGGACCTGCGCTCCATCCAGCAACTGCTAGGCCATGCGGACATCGCCACCACCGAGATCTACACCCATGTGCTCGAGGAGCGGCTGGCGGAGCTGGTGCTCACGAAACATCCGCTGGCGAAGAAATAGTCGCGCCGCTTGATGCGGCGGCGGCGGACGCCCATAACTGGCTGAAACGACGACGATCCTCAAGGAGTTGGGCATGGACCCCTCACTCTGGTGGACGGTCGCGGCCATCGCCGGCCTGCTGCTGCTGTCCGCCTTCTTTTCCGGTTCCGAGACCGCGTTGACCGCGGCCAGCCGGGCGAGCCTGCACAAGCTGGCCGATGACGGCTCGAAAGGCGCCGCCATTGCGCTGCGGTTGACCGATGACAGCGAGCGGCTGATCGGGGGCATTCTGCTGGGCAACAACCTGGTGAACATCCTCGCCGCCTCGTTGGCCACCAACGCGTTCATGGCCCTGTTCGGCGAATCCGGCGTCGCCTACGCGACACTGGTCATGACCGTGCTGGTGCTGGTCTTCGCCGAGGTCGCGCCCAAGACCTATGCGATCACCTATCCCGAGAAGGCGGCGCTGCGCGTGGCGCCCCTGATCGCCATCATCGTGCGCCTCTTCGCGCCCCTCGTCGCGCTGGTCCGGGTCGTCGTGCGCCTCTCGCTGCGGCTGTTCGGCGTCCGGGCGGCGGCCGACGCCCGCATCCTGACCGCGCATGAGGAGATCCGCGGCGCCATCGACCTGCATCACTCCGAGGGCGGGGTGGAGAAGGACGACCGCGACCGGCTGCTCGCCGCGCTCGACCTGCGCCACCGCGAGGTCGAGGAGGTGATGCGGCACCGCCGGAATATCGAGACCATCTCGGCCGACGCGCCCGCGGACGAGATCGTCGCCTTCTGTCTTTCCTCGCCGCACACGCGCATTCCGATCTGGCGCGACGAGCCGGAGAACATCGTCGGCGTCCTGCACGCCAAGGATCTGCTGCGCGCCGTCGACGCCTCGGTCCGCGCCCATGGCGATCTGGAGAAGGGACTGGCGCATCTCGACATTGACGAGATCGCCATGGAGCCGTGGTTCGTGCCGGACACCACGCCATTGGAGGACCAGATGCGGGAGTTCCTTCGGCGGCGCTCGCACTTCGCGCTGGTGGTCGACGAATACGGCGCGCTGCAGGGCCTGATCACGCTGGAGGACATTCTCGAGGAGATCGTCGGCGAGATCACAGACGAGCATGACATCGCGGTCGAAGGCGCCGAGCGCGGCGAGGATGGCAGCCTGACCGTCGACGGCTGGATGACCATCCGCGACGTCAACCGCCTGTGCGACTGGCGCCTGCCGGATGAGGAGGCGACGACCATCGCCGGTCTGGTGATACATGAGGCGCAGTCGATCCCCACCGTCGGGCAGGTTTTCGTGTTCCACGGGTTCCGGTTCGAGATTCTCGAGCGCAAACGCCACCAGATCACCCGGCTGAAGCTGAAGCCGCTGCAACGATGACGCCACCGTCAGCCTCCAAGGGACTGTCGCGCGGCGAGATCGCCGTCGCCGCCTTCACCGCCGCCTACATGCTGGGCGCGCTGCTCTGGTTCCTGTCGATCGGGAACCGGGAGTTCATCTGGTATCTGGTCACCATGGCCATCCTGGTCGCGCTGGTCGGCTGGACCGCCCGCGCCGCCCGAGCGCCGGTCTGGCTGCTGTGGGCGCTCTCGATCTGGGGCCTCGCGCATATGGCGGGCGGCGGGCTGGTGATCGACGGGGCGGTGCTCTACGCCAAGACGGTGATCCCGATCGTCGGAGAGGGCGAGGCGCGCATCCTGAAATACGATCAGGTCGTGCACTTCTACGGCTTCGCGGTGACCGCCCTCTTCCTGCGGTCCATTCTGCTGGATGCGCACCCCGCGCTGGCGGGTTCGCGCGCCTCGTACATTTATCCTGCGCTGGCCAGCCTGGGGCTGAGCGCGGTCAACGAAATCGTGGAGTTCGCCGCGGTGATGGGCCTGCCCGACACCAATGTCGGCGGGTACGTGAATACCGGCCTCGACCTCGTGTTCAATGCCGCAGGCGCGACTGCGGCGATGATCGCAGCGAGACTCATCGCGGGACCGGCCGCTCCAACTAGGGATTGAGACGCGTCACGGACCAGTCGGGCGAATCCGGGTCATCGCGGGTCCAGCGGAACCGGTCATGCAGGCGAAACTCGCCATCGGCCCAGAACTCCATCTCGACCGGCCGGATGCGGAACCCGCCCCAATGCGGCGGCAAGGGCGGGTCAAGCGGATGGCGCGCGGCGATTTTCGCGACCTCCGCCATCAGCGAGGCGCGACTTTCGAGAGGTTGCGACTGCTTCGAAGCCCAAGCCCCCAGGCGGCTGGTGAGCGACCGGGTCTTGTAATAGGCCTCCGCCTGTTCGTCCGACACCCGCTCCACCGGTCCGCGCGCGCGGATCTGGCGGCGCAGGCTCTTCCAGTGCATCACGATCGCCGCCTTGCCGGTCGCGGCCAACTCCTTGCCCTTGGCGCTGCCGAAATTGGTGAAGAACACCAGACCGTTCGCCTCGACCTCCTTCAGCAGGACCATGCGGACATTCGGCAGCCCGTCCGCATCGACCGTGGCCAGCGCGATGGCGTTCGGGTCGTTCGGCTCGCTCTTCTCCGCCTCGGCCAGCCAGGCGCGGGCCAGTTCGAATGGATCTTCGCCCGCGAACTTGCCGCTTCTGCCCCCGAAATCCTGCGTCACCGCCATCGTCGCATCCCTCGCCACCCCGCAACCGTTGCGGGAAATCCGCCATGCGCGGCGGGGCGCCACGTCCCCGTCTCGCTTGCTTGAGCCTATGATATAACTTAAAGCCCAATGATAAGAACGTCGTGGAGGCGATGGTTCTTAAAAAAGCGCAGGGGGAGACGCAGATGAATTCGTCGAACGGGTTGATGGCGGGAAAACGGGGCCTGATCATGGGCCTCGCCAATGACAAGTCCATCGCGTGGGGCATCGCCAAGGCGTGCCGCGACGCAGGCGCCGACCTCGCCTTCACCTATCAGGGCGACGCGCTGAAGAAGCGGGTCGAACCGCTGGCCGGGCAGCTTGGCTCGGACATCGTGCTCCCCTGCGACGTCACCGACGCCGCCTCGATGGACGGGGTCTTCGACGCGCTCGCCGAACGCTGGGGCCGGCTCGACTTCCTGCTTCACGCCATCGCCTATTCCGACAAGTCCGAGCTGAAGGGCCGCTACGTCGATACCTCCTTCGACAATTTCCAGCTGTCGATGAACGTCTCCTGCTACTCGT
>QKHF01000013.1 GCA_003250135.1 Paracoccaceae bacterium
GTAGTCGATCTTCTCACGGATCTGCTCCTTGTGGCTGAGGCCGACCACCGGCTCGGCGTCCGGATCGCGCGGCTCCAGATCCCGCCGCTCAATGAGGAACTTCGCGATGGGGCCGCCGACCAGCGCCGCCAACACAAGGCCCAGCGTGGCCGCGGCGACGCCGATCTCCAAAGCGCCGTCGACGCCTCTTGCGGCGATATCCGGCGCCCAGGCGATGGCGGTGCCATGCCCGCCGATCAGCGAGGCCGAGCCTAGCAGAACCGAGGACGCCGCCGGCAGCCCGAACAGGCTGACGCCCAGAAGCGCGACCACGTTCTGCGCCACGATGAAGGCCACCGTCAGAACCAGCAACAGCGCAAGCGGTTTGCCGCCGCGCACGAGATCGGCGAAGCTGGCGTTCAGCCCGATGGTGGTGAAGAAGATCACCAGAAGCGTATTGCGCGACGACAGGTCGAAGTCGATCTCGACATTGAAAACCGCGTAGATCGCCCAGATCGCCAGCGCGACGAATATGCCGCCCGAGACCGGTTCGGGAATGTTGTAGTCGCGCAGGAAGGCGCGCTTCCGCGTCATGCGCGCGCCGATGAAATAAACCACCATGCCCAGGGTGAAGGCGACAAATGGGGGAAAGACGAGAGTTTCAGGCATGGTGCGTCACTCCTGAAACGTCTCGTTGAGCTGCCGCCAAAGCCAGCCGCGCCCGTCCGGCAGGATCAACGCGACGCGATCGAAGCCCTGCGGCGCGTTGCGGGCGGCGACGAGCGCTTGCGCCCCGTCGGTCTGCGCCAGCCCCGCCAGCGTCTCGGCGTCGAAGCAGTCGAACCAGCCGGGCGCCACCAGCGGCTCCAGCGCCGCGCCCGCCGCGCGGGCCTCCTCAGTCAGGAGCGAGGCCGCCGCGGCGGCGCGTGAGAGATCGGCCGGGTCGACGAGCCGGAAGCAGGCGCGCAGCTTCAGCGGGCTGCTTGTCGCATCGATCTGGGAATATCCCTCAACCGGGATCGAAAGCCCCGCGATGTCGATCGCTTCAGCGCCCTCGGACCGCTCGTAATAGGCGCGGGTCTGAAACCACCAGAGCGCGACGGCGAAGATCGCCGTCACGACAAGCAGGCCGATCATGAGGGTGCGGCCGCGCATGGCTCAGGCTCCCACCGCCTCCAGCGCCTGACCGCCGCCGCCCAGCCCGGTCCGCCAGAAGGCGTCGGCGCAGAGCTTGGCCAGCGCCCGCACCCGGCCGATATAGGCCTGCCGCTCGGTGACCGAGATAACTCCACGCGCGTCCAGCAGATTGAAGATGTGGCTGGCCTTGATGCACTGGTCATACGCAGGATGAGCCATGATGATCCGCTTGCCGGTCTTCGGGTCGACGGCGGGGAACTTCTCCTCGTCCAGAAGCCGCGCGCACTCGGCTTCAGCCGCCTTGAACTGCTCGAACAGCATGCCGGTGTCGGCGGCGTCGAAATTGTGTCGGCTGTACTCCTCCTCCGTCTGGCGGAACACGTCGCCATAGGTCAGGGGGATCGGCGCGTCGGGGTCGTTATAGGGCATCTCCATGACGTGATCGACGCCGAGCACGTACATCGCCAGACGCTCCAGCCCGTAGGTCAGCTCGCCCGAGACCGGACGGCAGTCATGCCCGCCGACCTGCTGGAAATAGGTGAACTGGCTGACCTCCATGCCGTCGCACCAGACCTCCCAGCCGAGGCCCCAGGCGCCCAGCGTCGGGCTTTCCCAGTCATCCTCGACGAAGCGGATGTCGTGCATCTTCATGTCGATGCCGATCGCCTCAAGACTGCCGAGATAAAGCGCCTGAAGGTCAGGCGGGCTGGGTTTGATCAGCACCTGGTACTGGTAGTAGTGCTGCAGCCGGTTCGGGTTCTCGCCATAGCGCCCGTCGGTCGGGCGGCGCGAGGGCTGCACATAAGCCGCGGCCCACGGGGTCGGCCCCAGAGAGCGCAGCGTGGTGGCCG
>QKHF01000301.1 GCA_003250135.1 Paracoccaceae bacterium
GAGCTGGACGGCGATGAGATGACGCGGATCATCTGGGATTTCATCAAGCAAAAGCTGATCCTGCCCTATCTCGACATCGACCTGAAGTATTACGACCTCGGCATCGAGGCGCGCGACGCCACCGATGACCAGATCACCGTCGACGCCGCCGAGGCCATCAAGCTGTACGGCGTCGGCGGCAAATGCGCCACCATCACGCCGGACGAGCAGCGGGTCGAGGAATTCGGCCTGAAGCGCATGTACCGCTCTCCGAACGGCACCATTCGCAACATTCTGGGCGGCGTGATCTTCCGCAAACCGATCATCTGCAAGAACGTGCCGCGGCTGGTCCCTGGCTGGACCGACCCGATCGTGGTCGGCCGCCACGCCTATGGCGACCAGTACCGCGCCACCGACTTCCACTTCCCGGGGCCGGGCAAGCTGACCATCAAGTTCGTCGGCGCAGACGGCGCGGTGATCGAGCGCGAGGTGTTCGACGCGCCCTCGGCCGGCGTCGCCCAGGCCCAGTACAATCTCGACGAGTCGATCGCCGATTTCGCCCGCGCCTCGATGAACTACGCGCTCAGCGTCGGCTGGCCGCTGTACCTCTCGACCAAGAACACCATCCTCAAGGCCTATGACGGGCGCTTCAAGGATCTCTTCGCCGAGATCTACGAGGCCGAGTTCGCCGACAAGTTCAAGGCCGCCGGCATCTGGTACGAGCACCGGCTGATCGACGACATGGTCGCCTGCGCCATGAAGTGGAACGGCAAATTCGTCTGGGCCTGCAAGAACTACGACGGCGACGTGCAGTCCGACACCGTGGCGCAGGGTTTCGGCTCGCTCGGGCTGATGACCTCGGTTCTGATGACCCCGGACGGCAAGACCGTCGAGGCGGAGGCCGCCCACGGCACCGTCACCCGCCACTATCGCCAGCACCAGCAGGGCAAGCAGACCTCAACCAACTCGATCGCCTCGATCTTCGCCTGGACCGGCGGGCTGAAGCATCGCGCCACGCTCGACGAGAACGAGGCGCTGAAGAACTTCGCCGAGACGCTGGAGAAGGTCTGCGTCGACACCGTCGAGTCGGGCTTCATGACCAAGGACCTCGCCCTCCTCGTCGGCCCGAATCAGGGCTGGCTGACCACCACCGGCTTCCTCGACAAGATCGACGAAAACCTGGGGAAAGCGCTGGCGGGCTGACCGGAGCTACTCGTCCTCCGTCGCGGTCGGACCGGGCGGGCTGAAATCCAGATCGGTGCGGTGCTCCTGCGCGGCCGCGCGCAGGTGCTCTGCGATCTTCGGATGCAGGCTCAGCAGGTGAAGCAGGTCGTCCCGGTCCAGCACCAGAAGGCGCGTGTCATGGGCCGCTGTCGCCAGAGCCTGGCGCCGCCCGCCTGTCAAAAGGTTCTGCTCCCCGAAGAAATCGCCATCGCTCAGATGATGATCCCCCTTGCCGAATGTGTGAATCTCCACCTCGCCCTGATCGATGAAATACATCGCCCGCGCCGGATCGCCCGGCGCCATGATCACCTCGCCCGACCGAACCGCCTTTGACCGGAGCATGCGCATCACCGTCGCGACCTCGGCCGCGTCGAGCCTGGCGAAAAGCGGCGCCCGCGCGACCATGCCCCAGGTCACGACGAAATCGCGGCGCTTGATCTCTTCGGCGAAGCCGTTGGCCAGGATGCCGATCGGCAGAGCCGCCATGCCGAGGCCGAAGATCATCACCAGCGCGCCGATCAGCTTGCCCGTAACCGTCACAGGCGTGACATCGCCATAACCGACCGTGGTCAGCGTCGCCAGCGACCACCACATCGCGGCGGGAATCGAGCCGAAATCCTCGGGCTGGACGTACCGCTCCACGTGATACATCGCCGTCGAGGACGCGATGAGAAGACCCAGCATCACCACCAGCGCCGCGAGCAATGAACGGCTCTCTCGCACCATCACGTTGGTGAGCGTCGTCAGCGCCCGCGAATAGCGCACCAGCTTGAGGAACCGCAGCAGCCGGAAGATTCGAAGCGCGCGCAGGTCGAACGGCTCGAACAGCATCAGATAGAACGGCAGGACCGCGACCAGATCGATGATCTGGTAGGGCTGCAGCATGAACTTCAGCCGGCCCTTGATCGGACCGTCGGCGGCGACAAACCGGTCGGCGGTCGACGACCAGACGCGCGCGACGTACTCGATGGTGAAGACGATGACCGAAATCACCTCGAACACACGGAACCCGGCCGCATACTGCACATAGATCGACGGCACCGTCTCCAGCATCACGACGATGACGTTGACGATGATCAGTCCGGACAGGATCAGGTCCAGCGCCTGGCTCGCCGGATCGCGGCCGCGACCCAGCTCCAGAAGTTCGAAAACACGGTCGCGCGCAGTCAAATAGGACATGGGCGCGAGCATAGAACGAAGCCTGTCCGAGACGGAAGAGGCGGCGCGCCGAGGCGCGGCGAATTACTCCGCCGCCACAGCACGTTCGGCCAGCGCGGCTTCGACCGCGGCGATCGCCTCCGCCGCTTTTGAGGCGTCCGCGCCGCCGGCCTGCGCCATGTCGGGACGCCCGCCCCCGCCCTTGCCGCCAAGCTCGGCCGCCGCCACGCGCACCAGATCGACGGCCGAGATCGCGCCCGTCAGATCCTCCGTCACGCCAGCGGCCACCGCGGCCTTGCCGCCGGTGTCGGCGACCAGCAGAACGACGCCCGAGCCGAGCCGCGATTTGTGCTCGTCGATCAGGCCGCGCAGGTCCTTGCCCGAAACGCCCGCAAGGCTCTGGCCAAGGAATTTCACGCCGCCGATCTCCTTCGCCGCAGGCTCGGCCTTGCCGCCGCCTCCCGCCAGCGCGAGTTGCTTTCGCAGATCCGCGATCTCGTTCTGCAGCGCCTTGCGCTCGGCAAGCACCTCGTGAACGCGGGATGGAACTTCGGCTGGAGCGGTTTTCAACTCCGCCGCCGCCATCGCCAGCAGCGCGTCTCGCCCGGACAAATAATCCAACGCCGCCGCGCCGGTCAGCGCCTCCACCCGGCGCACGCCCGAGGCCGACGCGCTCTCACCGGTGATGGCGAACAGGCCGATGTCGCCGGTGCGCTTGACATGGGTGCCGCCGCAAAGCTCCAGCGAGTAGGTCCGCCCGGCCGGGCCGGTCTCTCCAACGGGACGCTCGCCCATCGAGACCACGCGCACCTCGTCGCCGTATTTCTCGCCAAAGAGCGCCCGCGCGCCGATATCCTGCGCCTCATCCGGGGTCATCAGCCGCGTGCTGACGGGCGAGTTCTGCCGGATATACGCGTTGACCTCCGCCTCGACCGATTTCAGTTCATCCTGACCCATCGCCTTGGGGTGGGAGAAATCAAAGCGCAGCCGGTCCGGCGCGACCATCGAGCCGCGCTGGGCCACATGGTCGCCAAGCGCGCCGCGTAGCGCTTCATGCAGAAGATGCGTAGCCGAGTGGTTGCCGCGAATCCCGCCCCGCCGCGTGGCGTCGACGATCAACTCGGCCGCCTCGCCCTGCACAAGCTCGCCGTCTTCGATCTCCACCTCATGGGCGAAGAGATCGCCGGCGCGCTTCTTCACGTCCAGAACGCGCCCGCGGCCAGTCGCGGTGCGAATGACGCCCTGATCCCCTACCTGTCCGCCGGATTCGGCGTAGAACGGCGTCTGGTTCAGCACAACGCGCACCGTGGCGCCCGCCTTCGCCGACCCGACCCGCTGCCCTTCGCCGACGATGGCCTGGATCACGCCCTCCGCCTGCTCCGCGTCGTATCCGAGGAACTCCGTCGCGCCCAACTCGTCCCGCAGGTCGAACCAGACCGTCTCCTCCGCCGCGTCGCCGGTGCCGGACCAAGCGGCGCGGGCCTTGGCCTTCTGCTCCGCCATCGCCGAGGTAAAGCCGTCCTCGTCAACGGAGCGGCCGCGCTCGCGCAACGCGTCCTGCGTCAGATCCAGCGGGAAACCATAAGTGTCATAGAGGCGGAACGCCGTCTCACCCGGCAGATCAGCGTCATCCGGCAGCCCCTCCAGCTCTTCATCCAGCAGCCGAAGGCCACGCTCGAGCGTCTTGCGGAAGCGCGTCTCCTCCAGCTTCAGCGTCTCTTCGATCAGCGCCTCGGCGCGCGTGAGTTCGGGGAAGGCCTGACCCATCTGCTCCACAAGCGCGGGCGTCAGCTTCCACATCAACGGCTCGTCCACGCCCAGCTGGTGGGCGTGACGCATGGCGCGGCGCATGATCCGGCGCAGCACGTAGCCGCGTCCTTCGTTCGACGGCAAAACGCCGTCGGCGATAAGAAACGCGGTCGAGCGCAGATGGTCCGCGATCACCCGGTGGTGCATCTTGCCGGGCCCATCCGGGTCGACGCCGCTCGCATGGGCCGAGGCCTCGATCAGCGCGCGAAGAAGATCGGTATCGTAGTTGTCATGCTTGCCCTGCAGGATGGCGCCGATGCGCTCCAGCCCCATGCCGGTGTCGATCGAGGGGCGCGGCAGGTTCTCGCGACGGCCGTCCTCGAACTGCTCGAACTGCATGAAGACGAGGTTCCAGATCTCGATGAACCGGTCGCCGTCCTCATCGGGCGAGCCCGGCGGACCGCCAGGGATCTCCGGCCCATGGTCGTAAAAGATCTCAGAGCACGGGCCGCAGGGCCCGGTGGGCCCCATCGACCAGAAATTGTCCGAAGTGGGGATGCGGATGATCTTCTCATCCGAGAAGCCGGTGACCTTTTTCCAGATCTCCGCCGCCTCATCGTCATCGTGGTAGATGGTGACGAGAAGCTTATCCTTTGGCAGTCCGAAATCACGGGTCAGCAGATCCCACGCATAGGGGATCGCAATCTCCTTGAAATAGTCGCCGAAGGAGAAATTGCCGAGCATCTCGAAGAACGTGTGGTGGCGGGCGGTGTAGCCGACATTGTCGAGGTCGTTGTGCTTGCCGCCGGCCCGCACGCATTTCTGGCTGGTCGCGGCGCGCACGTAGTCGCGATGCTCCTGGCCGGTGAAGACATTCTTGAACTGCACCATGCCCGCATTGGTGAACAGCAGAGTCGGATCGTTCCGCGGCACCAGCGGCGAGGATGCGACGACTTCATGCCCATTCTTGGCGAAGAATTCGAGGAAGGTCCGACGAATTTCATTGAGGCTCGCCATGGCGCGCATCTCCGAAAGGCGGCCCGGCGGGCCGGGCGCAAGGTTGCTGTCGCGGCAGGTCTTAGCGCTTGGCCGAACCCAAGTCCACTAACGCGAAAACGGCCCCCCATGGAGGCCGCCCCGCAAGAACCGGCTTCGCCCGAAGGCGCGTCGCTCACGCCTCGATGACGTCGGCGTCCTCGGCGTCCGATCCGAATGCGAAGTCCAGACCATGCGCTGCGCGGATCTTGTCCTCGATCTCCAGCGCGATGTCCTTGTTCTCCTTCAGGAACTGCTTTGCGTTCTCGCGTCCCTGCCCGATGCGGCGGTCGCCATAGGAGAACCAGGATCCCGATTTCTCCACCACCCCGGCCTTGGCCCCAAGATCCAGCAACTCGCCGGTCTTCGACACGCCCTCGCCATACATGATGTCGAATTCGACCTCGCGGAAGGGCGGCGCGACCTTGTTCTTCACCACCTTCACGCGCGTGGTGTTGCCGACCACCTCGTCGCGATCCTTGATCGAACCGATGCGGCGGATGTCCAGCCGCACCGAGGCGTAGAATTTCAGCGCGTTGCCGCCGGTCGTCGTCTCCGGGCTGCCGAACATCACGCCGATCTTCATGCGGATCTGGTTGATGAAGATGACCATGCATTTGGACCGGCTGATCGAGGCGGTCAGCTTGCGCATCGCCTGGCTCATCAACCGCGCCTGCAGACCGACCTTCTGGTCGCCCATGTCGCCTTCCAGTTCCGCCCGCGGCGTCAGCGCGGCGACCGAGTCCACCACCACCACGCTGACTGCGCCCGAGCGCACCAGCGTGTCGGCGATCTCCAGCGCCTGTTCGCCCGCGTCGGGCTGCGAGATGAGAAGCTCGTCCACATCCACGCCAAGCTTGCGGGCGTAGACCGGGTCCAGCGCATGTTCTGCGTCGATGAAGGCGCAAACGCCGCCCAGCTTCTGCTCCTCGGCGATGGCGTGCAGCGCCAGCGTGGTCTTGCCGGAGCTTTCCGGCCCGTAAATCTCGACAATCCGGCCGCGCGGCAGACCGCCGACGCCAAGCGCGATGTCGAGACCCAGCGAGCCTGTCGGGATCGCCTCGATCTCCATCGCCGCGTCGCGCTGGCCGAGTTTCATGATCGAACCCTTGCCGAAGCTGCGCTCGATCTGAGCGAGGGCGGATTCCAAGGCTTTCTGCTTGTCCATATTCATTCCGTTAGCCAGCTGAACCACGTTCTGCGCCATCGCGTCTGATCCTTATTCCACACGGCGGAAAGCTCTGCAATGACGCGCATGTTCTGTTGATGTTCACGTTATGTCAAGAACTAAACTGGAACATCCTCCGAATTCGGCAATGTTTTCATGTCCCCGGCGACTCGTCCGCGCCGCGCCTGCGCCGCCCTTTTCACCGCGCCGACGAGGTCGCGAAGAGCGAACGGTTTGGCGATGAACACGTCGCCGTCCACGATCCGCCCTTCGCCGCGAAATATCTCCTCCGCATAGCCCGACATGAAGACCACCCCCATCGCCGGACGATGGGACCGCGCAGCGTCCACCAGCGTCGGGCCGTCGATGTCCGGCATCACCACGTCCGAGACGATCACGTCGACCTCGTTCGCGGAGTCCTGCAGATGCTCCAGCGCCTCATGGGGCGTCTCCGCCTCGGTCACGCGATAACCGCGCTGACGCAGCGCGCGCGCCGCCAGCATGCGCACGGCCTCCTCATCCTCGACGATCAGCACAGCCGCGTCGCCGGTCAGGTCCACCTGCTGCTTCGTCTCCGGTTCCGCGTGTTCAACGCGGCCGGCGTATCGCGGCAACAGGATGCGGAACGTCGCGCCTTCGCCAAGTTCGCTGTCGCAGAAGATAAAGCCCCCCGTCTGCTTGACCACGCCATAGACGGTTGAGAGCCCCAGTCCGGTCCCCTCGCCCACCGGCTTTGTGGTGAAGAAAGGCTCGAACAGGTGCCGTAGATCGTCCTCGGCGATGCCGAGGCCCTGATCCGAAACCTCGACCTCCACATAGTCGCCCGGCGCCACGGTCGCGCCGTCTCGCAGGATCGGCTCCGCCACACGGCGATTGCCGGTGTGGATCAGAACCTCGCCGCCGTCCGGCATCGCGTCGCGCGCGTTGACGACGAGATTGACGATGGTCTGCTCCATCTGACCCGGGTCTGCATTGACAGGCCAGAGCCCCGCGTCGCATTCCAGTTGCAGGCGCACCCGCTCTCCCACCAGTCGCTCCAGCATCCGCGACAGGTCGCGCACTGTCTCGCCCAGATCGATCGCCTTGGGGCGCAGCATCTGCTGGCGGGAGAATGCGAGCAGCTTGCGCACCATCTCGGACGCGCGCAGACCGGTCTTGTGGATCTCGGCCAGCGCGGCGTAGTCGGGATCGGCGACCTCTCGCGCCTGAAGCAGCATCTCCGCATGGCCGTTAATGACGGTCAGCAAGTTGTTGAAATCATGCG
>QKHF01000038.1 GCA_003250135.1 Paracoccaceae bacterium
GGGATGGCGACGCTCGGCGGGTTCGGCGACCACGAATTCCGTATCCGCAAAACCGTGGCCGTTCGCGAACAGCGTATGGGCGTAGTGGGAGATTCCCGAAGGCGAGTCGGGCAGGGGCGTCCAGATGGAGAGTTCCGGCGCGGCGCCGCCTGCCCGGATCGCCGGCGGCCGAAGACAGGCGGACGCCATGGCGCTCATTCGCCCACCGCCCTCGGCAACTTCTTCGACGCTGGGGCCTCGCGCCCGGCTTTCAGCGCGCCGATTTCCGCCTCCAGCGCGATGATCTTGCGGATCAGCCGGGTCTCGATCGCCTCCAGTCGCATCTCGTAGAGGTCGAAGCTCTGCCGCGCGGCGGCGTAGCTCATCATGTTCTCGCGCGCCTCGCGGGCGACCTCTCGCCGGACGCGCGACCAGAACCGTTTCGCGATGGAGAATCTTTTCATCGTGGCGCCTCACCCGATTTCAATCTGTGGCGAGGCTGAGTCAGAACTCTTAAAGTAACCTTTACCTTGTTGGCCTCAATTGCCTCGGACGGCGATTAACCAGTCGCGCAGCGGAGGCCCGAATGATCGTCAGCAACTCCCGCCGGTTCATTTTCGTGCACGTGCCCAAAGCGGCGGGCACGTCGGTGACGCACGAGTTGTCGCGATTCACCAACTTCCGAGACATCGAAGTCGGGGGTACGAAATACGGCGAGAAGCAGCAGAATCTCTACGCCTCGCGCTTCGATCTGCGCAAACACTCCACCGGGGCCGACATCCGGGCCAAGGCGGGGCCCGAAGTCTGGCGCGGCTTTTTCGTTTTCGGCTTCGTGCGCAATCCCTATGCGCGGGCGTATTCGCTGTGGAAGTTTCTGCGCAAATGGCGGGAGGGTCCCTACCATGACGTCGCAGCGGGGCAGAGCTTCGCGGCCTTCGTTGCAGACGAAAGGTTCGGAACGGCCGAGATCGAGATCACCCGGCCGCAGGCCGACTGGCTGACCATCGCGGGCGAGCCTCTGCCTGGGCTCGATTTCGTCGGGCGGGTGGAGCGGTTCGACGAGGATTTCAGCTTCATCCTGTCCACCATTTCGAAAAAACCCGTCCGCTATCAGACCAGCGCGCCGATGAACGTGTCGACGGAGAAGGACGAGTGGCGGAACGCGATGAGCCCGGATGTCAAACGGCGGATCGAGACGGTCTACGCCCCAGACTTCGAGGCCTACGGCTACCCTGAATTCTGATTAATAATTGGGCGCCAAGTGCTTGTGCGCGCGATGTTGTTGCACGCGCCAGACGGCTCTGCTTACCTGACCGGGTCAAGGAGAGTCGCCGCATGTTCGATGAGATGCTCGCCTCGGCCAATGGCGTTCGCGCGCCATACGCCGAGATCGACCGATGGATCAAAGAAACGGGTCTGGATGATCTGCAGGCGCGCCGCGCCGAAGCGGAGACGCTGTTCCGCAAGATCGGCATCACCTTCGCTGTCTATGGCGAGGGCGGCGATCCGGAGCGGCTGATCCCCTTCGATCTGGTGCCGCGCGTCTTCAGCGGCAGGGAGTGGCGGCATCTTTCGCGCGGGATCGAGCAGCGCGCCCGCGCCCTGAACGCCTTTCTCTGGGATGTCTATCACCGTGGCGAGATCGTCAAAGCGGGGATCATTCCGGCCGACCTGGTCTACAAGAACGAGGCCTATCTGCCGGAAATGATTGGTATTAATCCGCCCGGCAAGATCTACAGCCATATCGTCGGCATCGACATCGTGCGCACCGGAGAGGACGATTTCCTGGTGCTTGAGGACAACTGCCGCACGCCCTCCGGCGTCTCTTATGTGCTGGAGAACCGCGAGATCATGATGCGGATGTTTCCGCAGCTCTTCTCGGGCCGGCGGGTTCTGCCGGTGGACCAGTATCCGGCGCAGCTGCGCGCGACGCTGGAGGAGGTGGCGCCGCCCGCCTGCAAGGACGATCCCACCGTGGTGGTGATGACGCCCGGCTCGCTGAACAGCGCCTATTACGAGCATTCCTTCCTCGCGGACCAGATGGGGGCCGAACTGGTCGAGGCGCACGATCTGTTCGTCGAGGACGGGCTGGTCTGGATGCGCACGACGCGCGGGCCGCGCCGGGTGGACGTGATCTATCGCCGAATCGACGACGACTTCATCGATCCGCTCGCCTTCCGTCCGGACAGCGTTCTCGGCGTGCCGGGCCTGTTCGACGCCTACCGGTCGGGCGGTGTGACGATCTGCTCGGCGCCGGGCGCGGGCGTCGCCGACGACAAGGCGATCTATATCTACGTGCCGGAGATGATCCGGTTCTATCTGGGCGAAAAGCCGATCCTGAAGAATGTGCCGACCTACAAGTGCGGCGACCCCAGCGACTGCAAATACGTGCTGGAGCACCTGCACGAACTGGTGGTCAAGGAAGTCCACGGCTCGGGCGGCTACGGCATGCTGATCGGGCCGAAATCGACCAAGGCGGAGCAGGAGGCTTACGCCAAGCGGATCATCGCCGACCCGGCCGATTTCATCGCCCAGCCGACGCTGGACCTGAGCGCCTGCCCGACGCTGACCGGAAAGGGCATCCAGCCGCGCCATGTCGATCTGCGGCCGTTCTGCCTGGTGGGCAAGAATGTGCGGCTGACGCCCGGCGGGTTGACACGGGTCGCGCTGCGCGAAGGCTCTCTTGTAGTGAATTCAAGCCAGGGCGGCGGGGTCAAGGACACCTGGGTTCTGGCGGAAGACTTGTAGGGGGCGCGGGGCATGCTCAGCCGCACGGCGGAGAATCTCTTTTGGTTGGGGCGCTACATGGAGCGCGCCGAGTCGACCGCGCGCATCATCGGCATGGGCGCGCGCATGGCGATGATGCCCGGGCGGGGCGGACATGACGAGGAATGGCGCTCGGTCGCTGCGGCGACCGGCTGCGCCGGGCAACTGTCCGATGTGGAGGAGGTGGATCAGCGCGATATCGTGCGCACCCTAATCTTGGACCGGGAGAATCCGTCGTCGATCCTTTCCGCGATCGGGCGGGCGCGCGAGAACGGCCGGGCGGTGCGCACCGCGCTGACCACGCCGATGTGGGAGGCGCTGAACGACACCTGGCTGAAGATCCGCGACATCGACGAGGACGCGATCCAGCGAAACCTGTCCGGCCATCTGGACTGGGTGCGGGAGCGTTGCGCGCTGTTCCTGGGCGCAGCGGAGGCGACGCATCTGAGGAATGACGGGTATGATTTCTATCGCCTCGGCACGTTCATCGAGCGCGCGGATCTGACCCTTCGCCTTCTGGACGTGAAATATTTCGTGCTGTTGCCGGAGACGGAGGTCGTCGGCGGTGGGCGGGACCATCACCAGTGGACCAGCCTGCTGCACGCGACATCGTCGCAGCGGGCCTATCACCACGTCTATCGCGGTGATTATTCGCCCTGGAGGATCGCCGATTTTCTGATCCTGAACCGGAACAGCCCGCGTTCGCTCGCATTCTGCTACGATCGGCTCTCAGAGCATCTGGACCGGCTGGGCCGCGGCTATGGCGTCCGGCACAAATGCCATCTGACCACGAATGAATATGTCGCGATCCTGGAGGATCAGGACATGGGCGAGATTTTCCAGACCGGGCTGCACGAATTCCTGTCGGCCTCGATCGCACGCAACAACCGGTTGTCGGGCGAGATCGCCGAAGCCTATCTTTTCTGAAGAGACCATGATGCGCCTGAACATCCGACACGTGACCACCTACCGCTACGATCCGCCTGCACGCGGGATGTCGCAGCGGATCAAACTGTTCCCCTCGGTGTTCGAAGGGCAGGCGGTTCCTTCATGGGCGGTGACGGTGAACGGCGCGCCGGTCTCGCCGAATTTCAAGGATGGCTATGGCGACCAGGTGGCGCTGGTCTCGGCCCGCGATCATGTGGAGACCTGCGAGATCGTCGCCGAAGGCGTGGTCGAGACCCAGGATCGCGCCGGCGTCGTGAATGGGCTGCGCGCGGCCGCCCATCCGGCGGTGTTCCTGCGCGAGACCGCCTTTACGGAGGCGGACGAGGCCATCGAGGAGTTGGCGAAACAGGCGGATGAAGATTCGCCCGACCCGCTGTCTCTGGCGCATCTTCTGTGCGCGCGCATCGGCGAGGCGATCGAATACCAGACCGGCGAGACAGAGGCGACGACGACGGCGGCTGAGGCGCTGGAGGCGGGCAAGGGCGTATGTCAGGATCACGCCCATGTCTTCATTTCCGCGATGCGCAGCCTGAACGTGCCGGCGCGCTATGTCTCGGGCTATCTTTTCACGGCCGAGGACGGACCGCACGCCGCCGCGCACGCCTGGGCGGAAAGCTGGGTCGCGGGCGTCGGCTGGGTGGGTTTCGACGCTGCGAACGCGCTGTGTCCGACGGACGCCTATGTGCGCATCGCCTGTGGTCTGGATGCGCGGGACGCGGCGCCGATCCGCGGCGCGGTCGCGGCGGGCTCGGAAGAGGCGATCGACGTCGCCGTGACCGTGCAGCAGTCCCAGGAACAGATTCAGCAATAGCCCGGAACCACCAACATGACTTATTGCGTCGGGTTGCGCCTGAATGAGGGGCTCGTCCTGTTGTCCGACACCCGAACCAATGCGGGCGTCGACAATATTTCCCGCTTTCGAAAGATGTTCGCCTGGGAGAACCCGGGCGAGCGCGCGCTGGCGCTGATGACCGCCGGGAACCTCTCGGTCACGCAGGGCGTCATCACCCATATCGAAACCGCAATGAAGGCGGCTGCGGCGGGCGAGGAGGTGGAGACGATCCTCAACGCGCCCTCCATGTACCGGGTGGCGCAACTGGTGGGCGCGGCGATGCGGGCCGAGCAGGCCCAGCATCGCGAGGCGCTGATGCGGCAGGGCGCCAGCGCGGACGCCTCGATCATCGTCGGAGGGCAGCGCCGCGGCGGAAATCCCCGGCTGTTTCTGGTGTATTCGCCCGGCAACTTCATCGAGGCCACGGACGACACCACGTATCTCCAGATCGGCGATCACCAGTACGGCAAGCCGATCCTCGACCGGGTAATCACGCCGGAGACGCCGCTGCGGCGGGCGCTGAAGGCCGCCTTCGTGTCGATGGACTCGACGCTTCGAAGCAACCTGTCGGTCGGGATGCCGCTGGATCTTACGGTCATACGGACCGGCGAGTACCGGCTCAGCACTTGCCGCCGGATCGAGCACGACGACCCGCATTTCAGCGCTGTCAGCCAGCAGTGGTCGGATGCGCTGCGAGAGGCGTTCAGAACACTGCCCGAGGTCGAATAGGGCGCGTTCATCCGCTGGACGATTCGCCGCGCGAATTGACCGCATCGCCGTTCATGGGCGATGAACGGGGGTAGGGCGGAATTGGCCGTCCGACGGTTCGGGAGGCGCGGATGGCGTCGGCAGACAATCTTCACGGCGTGATCCCCTACCTCGCCACGCCCGTCGATGCGGCGGGAGAGGTGGACCGCGCCGCGCTGCGCCGCCTGACCGAACACCTGATCGAGCAGGGCGTGCACGGGCTCGCCCCGTTGGGCTCGACCGGGGAATTCGCCTATCTCGACCACAGGCGGCGTGAGGCGGTGGTCGAAACCGTGGTGGAGGCCGCCGCTGGGCGGGTTCCGGTGATTGCGGGCGTCGCCGCCACCACCACGGCCGACGCGATCGCCCAGACCAAGCGCTGGCGCGAGATCGGCGCGGACGGCATCCTCGCCATTCTGGAGGCCTATTTCCCTATCCGGGACGATGGCGTTGAGTCCTATTTCACGGCGGTCGCCGATGCGGCCGAGGCGCCGGTGACGATCTACACCAACCCGAATTTCCAGCGCTCGGACCTCAGCCTGCCGGTGATCGAGCGGCTCTCCCGCCATCCCAATATCCGCTATCTCAAGGACGCCTCCACCAATACCGGGCGGCTGCTATCGGTTCTGAACCGGACCGAAGGACGGCTTGGCGTGTTCGCGGCGTCCTCTCACATCACCGCGGCGGTGATGCTGATCGGGGGGCTGGGCTGGATGGCGGGGCCGTCCTGCGTGGCGCCGAGGCAAAGCGTGCGGCTTTACGAGCTGTGCAAGGCCGGGGCATGGGACGAGGTGATGACCTTGCAGCGCGACCTTTGGGCGCTGAACGAGGCCTTCGCGCGGTTCAACCTGGCCGCCGCGATCAAGGCGGGGCTGCGCCTGCAGGGGTTCGATTGCGGCGACCCGCTGCCGCCTCAGGCGGCGCTGGGCGACGCGGAAATCGCCGTGGTGCGGGCTGCGCTGGAGAAGATCGGGGCGCTTTAAGCGCGCGGCGCCTCGCAACTGCGAATCCGCGGTTGAAAAGGGGCGTTCCGGCTGCTAGCCACGCTGCGGGCAGGTGGCCGAGTGGTCGAAGGCGCTCCCCTGCTAAGGGAGTATACCCCAAAAGGGTATCGTGGGTTCGAATCCCATCCTGCCCGCCACCCAGTCCCGTCTCTCTTCCCACTGTGCATTTCGCGCCGGAATAGTCCCGAGATTCCGGGAGTTACGCGCGCGCGGGCCGCGCAGAGACGCGTCCCATCTCACCTGAACGCCCCGAATTCGCCGTCAGTCTCTGTTGGGACTTTGCGAGGTTCCCTTTTAGGAGATTTCCCTGCAAACAGGGATATTAACAGGGAACTGCTCGAAATATGCTGCATTTCGGGGAATCTCGTCCGGAAACGCCGTGCGTTTTCAATGCGTTATCTGCGAATTCCCTAAAACTCCAAACAGGGAATTTTTTCGGGCGAACAGGGAATTTTCGGGCGGGATCAGGGAAGCGATTCAGGCCTAGCAGGGATGTGCGAATTAACCCGCGAATCCAAAGCGCCGCTCCTGCTCCGACCAGTCGAGCGGCACGCCCTGGCGGAGGATCTCGGCGAGCGTGAACTCGGTCGGCTGCGTCCCCTGCATGATCGCTTTCTGGATCCGCGGCGCGAGGAAAGCGAGGGGAGTCCGGGTTCGGATATAGGCGGGCGATTTGCCGCTCGCCCTGGCGATCGCGGTCAGTTTTTTGCCCGCCTTGATGTCGTCCATCCAGCGATGGGCCTCGGCGAGCCGACGGACCAAGGTCGCGTCCGGCTCGGCTTCGCGCTCGCCGGCGACGATGCGGGTCTCGACGCCGCGGCGGCGGAGCCGGAACGGCGCCTCGACTACGAGAAGCTTTGGGTCGAGCTCCACGGCGTCGAGGTCGAGCGCGGCGGCGAGGCGGGCCGCGTCCAGTTCGAGGTGAAGCGCGCCGGGCGCGAGTTTGGCCGACGCCACGAGTTCGCGGCATGCGCCGGGATCGGCGCGGAGGCGTTCGGCCAGCGTTTCCGCGCGGCAGGTCACGGCATTGGCGCGCGCCGCGTCGGGCGCGTCCAGGATCGCTTGCCGGGCCGCCGAGACCTCGAGATGCGCGGCGATGGCGGACACGGTCGCCCGCTCCAGTTCAGGCCCGGGAAGCCGCCAGCCTCTTGGGTCTTTCGACCCGCCGGCCTTCAGGAGCCGGTTCGAGACGTAGTAGCGCAGCCGTTTTCCGCATCGCGTCGTGTGGGTCGGGGTCAGCCGGTCGCCGGTCTCGTCAAAGAGCTTGCCCGCGAGCGGCGAGCGCGCGCCG
>QKHF01000222.1 GCA_003250135.1 Paracoccaceae bacterium
GTGCGGCCACGGCAGATACGTCGCTGGCGCCGATGCGCGCCAATGCAGACTGGCGACCAGAGAACAGCAACTGCTCCAAGGACCTTTTTGCAATACATGCATATCAAATAGACATTGTTTGAAACTCATGTAGGAAATTTGAAAGTAAGTGGATTTCTTGAGGGTGGTTTGTTAATTTTTAAAAAAAACCCGAGCAGAAAACATACGAGGCGAAAAATATGGGCATTGGGCGAGCGCGCACGCTGGCAGCGGCGTTGGTGGTGGCTATCGGCGGTGTTGCGCTGACATCCTCAGAGAGCGTATGGGCGGCCGGCGGCAAATACTCAAGTATTACTGCGGTCGAAGTGATTCACATGAACGGCGGCCCTGCGGGCGCCGAGCTCACGCTGGATCGCCCGCAGGGGCACAAGATTCAGTTCCTGCGAGGAGGCGCGGCGCGCGTGTCGATCTGGGACGGGACGCGTTATCTTCCGAAGGTGTTCACCTCCGTCGAAAGCCGTGAGGGATCTCGCGTCTGTTTGGCGCGCACACGGGGCTGGACCGGTGGCTGCCTGAATTTCAGTTCGAACGGATCTAACATCAGGTGCGGTTATCTGTGGAATAACGGCGCCAGGGGAGAAACCATCTGTCACGTGCGACCGATGGGCGAGATCTGACGCCCCTGACTCGTGAAGCGCGCTCTTTGAGCGCGCGCCACAGCTCCGCTCAAGTTCGGACGCGATAGAGCGACTGCCGGCGCAACCAAGCAATTTTTGCGAATCGCGGTCGCGCATGGTCTCATCGCACTCACGGATTGGACGCGTCGCCGTCGTTCGCCGCGTCCTGCTCAAAAGGCCGCGGCGGCGCAGGCGCGCTTGAGGTCGGGGCCAGGGATGCAGGCGCTGTTCGACATCGTTCTGCCTGTATTCGCCATCGTGGCGACGGGGTATGCCTGCGGAAGGCGGGGTCTCTTAGGGCCCGACAGCAGCGAGGCCCTAAATAAATTCGTCTATTGGGTTGCTCTGCCCGCTCTCCTGTTCAAGGCGATGGCGGGTGTCGATCTCGCCCAAGTCTTCAATTGGCCATTTCTGGCGGCTTTCGCTGGCGCGTCAGTGGCGACGTGGATGATCGCGAGCATCGCGGGACGCCTGTGCTTTCGTCTTGATGCAGCGGAGTCGGCGCTGCATGGCCTGAACGGCGCCTATCCCAACTCGGGCTTCATGGGCATTCCGCTGGCGATTGCAGCCTATGGAGACGAGGCGGCTCTACCGGCCATCGTGGCGGCCGTCATTTCCGTTCTGTCCGTCACGCTTGCTATCGTGCCGATCGAGATCGCGCGGCAACGGAAGTCTGAGTTGGTCCGGCTTGTTGGTCGCGTGGTAGGCGCGCTCATCCGCAATCCCATGATCATCGCGCCTTGCGCCGGTCTGATCTGGGCGTGGACGGAGCTCGGTCTGGCTGCGCCAATAGAAACATTCACCGGCATCCTCGGAGCTGCGGCCGGTCCCTGCGCGCTGTTCTCTATCGGACTGTTTCTCGTTGGAAAGCCGTTAATCGAGGGCAGTATGGAGGTCGCCTCAATGACCTTCGCCAAGCTCATTCTCCATCCGCTCCTTACAGCTTTCGCGATCCTGGTTCTGTTTCCGACAGATCCGCTCTGGGCGACAGTCGCAATCATGTCGGCGGCCCTGCCGATCGGTTCGGGGCCATTCGTGCTGGCGCAGGCGCAGGGAATCTACGTCCGACGCACCTCCACGGTAATGCTCGTCACGACAGTGTTGTCCGTCGTCACCATTTCGGTCTTCTTCCTGATCTTCCCGGCCGCCTCGTAAAGCGCGCCCCCCAAGATTCGGTCCGAGCGAATCCACTTGCGTCGGATCGGGCGCACTGGCGCCGGCCGACAATGAGCTTTATGGGCGTGCGCCGCAGGCAAGCGCTCTCGCACCGTGCTCGCGTGAGCAAACCCCGCCGCGTCCGTCAAACCCCGAGAAGCGATGCCTTGAGATCGTCGTCGATCGCCGCGATGTCGCCCGTCCAGACCGTTTGGCCGCGTTGCAGGATGAAGGCGCGGTCGGCTATCTCAGCCAACTCGCGCAGCGACTTGTCGACGATCAGCATGGAAAGTCCAGCCTCAGCCTTCAGTCGGCGCACCGAGGCCCAGATCTCCTTCCGCATGAGGGGCGCGAGCCCCTCGGTCGCCTCGTCCAGCACCAGGAGCTTCGGGTTGGTCGTCAGCGCACGGGCGATGGCGAGCATCTGCTGTTCTCCACCGGAGAGGGTCGCGGCCGCCTGACCAGCGCGCTCCGCCAGGCGGGGAAAGAGGTCGCAAACGCTGGCCATGGTCCACGGGCCGGGCCGCGCCGCGGCGCGCAGGTTCTCCTCGACCGTCAGGTTGGGAAAACAGCGCCGACCCTCGGGAGTCAAACCAATGCCGAGTCGGGCGATCAAATGGGTCGGGGTCGAAGTGATGTCGCGCCCGTCGAACTCGATCTCGCCCGACCGGGCGCGCGGGGCGCCGAAGATGGTGTGAATGGTCGTCGTCTTGCCCATGCCATTGCGGCCCAGAAGCGCCGCGGCCTCCCCTTCGCGCAGGTCGAGGTCGACGCCGAACAAAGCCTGCGATGCGCCGTAAAAGGCGGTGACGCCCGAAAGGCGCAGGAGGCTCACGCGACCTCCTCCTCTCCCAGATAGGCGCGCTGGACCGCTCGATTGCGCTTGATCTCCTGGACTCCGCCCGTCGCGATGAGCGCGCCATAGACCAGAACGCTGATCCGGTCGGCAAGGGCGAACACCGCGTCCATGTCGTGCTCGATAAGCAAGATGGGCGCTTCGAAGCGCAGCGAGTCGAGCAGGGCGGTCATGTCGACGACGCCTTCGGCGCCCATGCCCGCCATCGGCTCGTCCAGAAGGAACGCCCTGGGCCTGAGAGCCAGCGCCATGGCGAGTTCAAGCCGGCGTCTCTCGCCGTGAGAAATCTCCGACGCGCGATCGGCGAGGCGGTGGGCGAGGCGCACCCGTTCGAGCTGGTCGCGCGCGCGGCCGAGCGCCCTGCGGTCTGAAAGCGCGGCGCGCAGGAACCTGAAGACTCGGCCCTCAGCGCCCAACTGAGCGAGGATGACATTTTGCAGGACCGTGAATTCCGGGATCACCGCGGAGATTTGGAAACTGCGCCCCAACCCCATGCGGGCGCGCGCTGCAGCGTCCAGATCGGTGACGTCACGGCCAAGGAAATGAATCGTTCCCGCGTCCGGGGCGATCTCGCCCGCGATCTGTTTGATCAGCGTCGACTTGCCGGCCCCATTCGGGCCAATCAGAGCGTGGATTTCGCCGGGTCGCAGATCGAGCGAGACGCCGTCGCACGCCGTCAGGGCGCCGAATGATTTAGTCAATCCATGGACAGCAAGCACAGGATCAGTCATGCGCCACCTCGCTGCCCGCGAGCGCGCCGATCAGGCCGCCTCTGGCGATTAGCACGACCGTCAATAGAAGCGCGCCCAGGAAGACCTGCCAATAATCGCTCACGCCGTCCAGAAGTTGCTCCAGAAGGATGTACAGGCCCGCGCCCGCGACCGGGCCGAACAGGCGACCTACGCCGCCCAGAAGCACGAAGACGATGATCTCGCCGCTGGTGTGCCAGCTCAGCATGGAAGGGCTGACGAAACGGTTGAGATCGGCGAATAGCGCGCCCGCCAGACCCGTGATGACGCCGGAGATCACAAACGCCGTCAGCCGCAGAGAGAACGGCCGGACCCCCACCGCCCTAACCCGTAGCGGGTTTTGCCGCGCGGCATTGAGCGCCAACCCGAACGGAGAGCGTTTCAGCCGCGCCGACAGCAAGAGCGCGGCGCAGAGCAACACGAAGCAGAGGCCGAAGAATTGAATCGGATCGAGCGTGTTCAGACCGGGAAAGCTGTTTCGCAGGTGGATCGACAACCCGTCTTCGCCGCCATAGGCGGGCCAGCTGATTGCGAAGTAATAAAGCATCTGCCCGAAGGCGAGAGTGATCATGATGAAATAGACGCCAGACGTGCGCAGGCTGAGCGCGCCGATGCCGAGGGCGGCCAGCGCGCTGACGGCCATCGCCACCAGCCAGATCAGCGGCATCGAGGTCGCGCCCTCGATGAGGACGGGCCACTCCAGGATCGGCGTCTGGGTTTGCGCATGGCTTGCGAGCACGCCCATGGCGTAACCGCCAAGCCCAAAAAACGCCGCATGCCCGAGGCTCACCAGTCCGCCTTGTCCGAGCGCGATATTAAGGCCAACCCCCGCCAGCGCGAGAATGGCGGTGCGCGTCGCCAGCGTGATGGTGAAAGGCTCATCGGTCGAGACGGCCCAGAGAGCGACGGCCGGAAGGCTCAGGAAAAGCGCGGCGTTGACCAGCGGCTCACGCTTCATGTTGGGCGACCCCGTAAAGGCCGGTCGGGCGAACGACCAGCACGAACGCCATCAGGACGTAAATGGACATGGAGGCGAGCGCCGACCCGATCGCGGTGGCGTCGGATGGGTCCATGAACGCGCCAAATGCGATTGGCAGCAGGAACCTGCCCAGCGTGTCGGTCAGCCCGACGAGGATCGAGGCGACCAGCGCGCCTTTCCCGGACCCGATCCCTCCGATGACGATGACCACGAAGGCGAGGATCAGGACTGGCTCGCCCATGCCGATCTGCACCGATTGCAGCGGGCCGATCAGCGCCCCGGCGAGCCCCGCCAAAGCCGCGCCCATGGCGAAGACGATCGTGTAGAGCTTCGAGATGTTCACTCCGAGCGCCGCGATCATCTCGCGGTCGCTTTCGCCCGCCCGGATCTGCACGCCGATGCGGGTGCGGGTGATCAGTAGATACAAACCCAGCGCCACCGCCGCACCGATGGCGATAATCGTCAGGCGGTAAAGGGAGTATTCGATCCCGCCCGGCAGGGTCACGGGGCCGGCCAGATAGGACGGAATGTCCAGATACAGCGGAAAGGAGCCGAACACCCACCGCGTCCCTTCCGAAAAGATCAGGATCAGGGCGAAGGTCGCCAGAACCTGATCCAGATGATCCCGATCATACAGCCGCCGGATCACCGAGACCTCGACCAGCGCCCCAGCGGCGGCGGCCGCTGCGAGGCTCGCCGCCAGCGCAAGCAGGAAGGAGCCGGTCGCCGCGGCGACCGCCGCCGCCGCGAAAGCGCCAATCATGTAGAGCGAGCCATGCGCCAGATTGATCAGGCCCATGACGCCGAACACCAGAGTCAGGCCAGACGCCATCAGGAACAGCATGGCGCCCAACTGGAGGCCATTCAGCACTTGCTCGGCGAAGAGGACAAACGTCATGTCGTCAGGCGGCGCGGAAGGGCGAGAGGCACGCCTTGCGCGCGCCTCTCGCAACGCGGCTCCCTACATCTTGCACTCGGCGGCGTAAGCGTCCGAATGGGCGGTTAGGCCGGTGGCGATTATCTTGTTGGTGAAGACGTCGCCCTCCTGAATGACCTCGCGGACGTAGATGTTCTGAATCGGGTGATGGTTTGGTCCGAAGGAGAAGTCGCCGCGCACCGAGTCAAACTCCGCAGCCTCCAGCGCGGCTCTGAACGCGTCGGCGTCCGAAACGCTCGCCTTGCTCGCGGCCGACAGCAACAGATTGGCGGTGTCGTATCCCTGGCTGGCGTAGAGCGAGGGCAAACGTCCGTATTCCGTCTGGAACGCCGCGACGAAATTCTTGTTTGCGGGGTTGTCGAGATCCTTGGACCATTGCGACGTGTTCTTGACGCCGAGCGCGGCGGCGCCGACCGCCTGGAGAATGCCTTGGTCGAAGCTGAAGGCGGGGCCGAGGACCGGGATCTCGACGCCGCTGTCGGCGTATTGCTTGATAAACGAGATGCCCATGCCGCCTGGCAGGAAGAAGAAGACGCTGTCGGCGTCCGAGGCGCGGATCTGCGCGATCTCGGCGGCGTAATCGGTTTGGCCGAGCTTGGTGTAAAGCTCGCCCGCAAGCGCGCCCTTGTAAAACCGCTTGTAGCCGGTCAGCGCGTCCTTCCCAGCCGGGTAGTTCGGGGCGAGGATAAAAGAGTTCTTGAACCCAGCGTCGTTCGCGTAAGCGCCCGCCGCCTCGTGCAGGTTGTCGTTTTGCCAGGCGACGTTGAAATAGTTTGGATGGCAGCCTTGGCCGGCCAGCTCGGAGGGCCCGGCATTCGGCGAGAGATAGAACTTGCCTTGTGCTGTCGCCGAGGGCACGACAGCCATCGCCAGGTTCGACCAGATAATGCCGGTCAGCACGGCAACCTTGTCTGATTGGATCATCTTGTCGGCCAGCTGGACGGCGACATCCGGTTTGCGCTGATCGTCTTCGACGATGACCTCGATATCGCTGCGGCCGGACTGCTTGATCGCAAGCATGAAGCCGTCGCGCACATCGATGCCAAGCCCGGCGCCGCCGCCCGAAAGCGTTGTGATCATGCCGACTCTGAGCCCGTTTCCGTCCTCAGCCGCCTCGGCGGCCGTCGAAAGTGCGACAGCCACCAGCGCCGGCGCGATTGATTTGAATCTCATATCTCTCACCTCCCTTTCGGCCTTTGCGGCCAGTATTTTTGACCGCGCGCCCCGGGTCGTCGATCACATCGGGATGACGGACCGGCGCAGGCGCGCTCAAAAAGTGTTAGTGCAAGACGCCCGACTGGTCGAGGGCCGGACGAGAGAGACGCGACTATGACAGACAGCTCTGGAACCGATTGGGACGACGCATTTGATAACCCTGGCCATATCCCAGACAGCGCCTCTTACCCGCCGCGCTGGGCTCGGCGGGCGTCGGCGTATCGCGCCAGGGCCAGCCACGCTCAACTCGACATCCCCTATGGCGTTCATTCGCGGGAGCGTTTTGACGTGTTCCACGCCGAAGCCCCCGCCAGGGGGCTCGTCGTCTATGTCCACGGAGGCTTCTGGCGGCGCTTCGACAAATCCTTCTGGTCGCATCTCGCCGAAGGACCGCGCCAACTTGGCTGGAGCGTCGCCATGCCAAGCTATCCTCTTGCTCCGGAGGCGCGCATTTCCGCGATTGCCGAGAGCATCGCAGAGGCGATCGCAACCTTGGCCCGGCGGATCGCCGGGCCCATCCGTCTTGTCGGGCACTCGGCGGGCGGCCATTTGGCGCTGAGGATGATCTCAGAGGGCGGACCGCTGGCGCCAGACGTCGCGTCGCGGATCGAACGCGTGCTCTCCATCAGCGGCGTTCATGACCTGCGGCCGCTCACGTTGACGCGTATGAACGACGACCTCAGGTTGTCGGACGAGGAGGCGCGCCGGGAAAGCGTCGTTCTGGGCGCACCCTTCCCTGGCGTCCCGGTCACGGCTTGGGTCGGCGCGATGGAGCGCCCGGAGTTCATTCGGCAATCGCGCGCTCTGATCGAGGCGTGGCGTGTGCAAGGCGCAAATATCGACCTGCACGTCGAACCGGGACGCCATCACTTCGACGTCATCGACGCGCTTGCTTCCGCTGAAACGGAAATATCCAGATGTTTGGCGCTTTAGGGTTGTAGCTTTAAGAATGCAGGAGGAAATCGCCTCCCGAAAAGATGCGCGCTGTTTGCTCAA
>QKHF01000048.1 GCA_003250135.1 Paracoccaceae bacterium
CGATGGGAGCGTCGTGGCCCCCGCAGCGGGCGCGCCAGACAAGCGCGCGCCATCCGCAGACGGGCGGAACCTATTCAGAGAATGCTTAAGATACCACCCCAAACCGCAACGCAGCGGCAAGCTGTCGCCGCAGTGCAACATGAAACCGGCGCGCAAGAGGACGAAACGGCGCCCTTCCCCCTCGCCGCTCGCCGGTCCATGCTGCCCGCGCCTTTAGCCGGAGACATCATGACCGACGCCGACCCCCTTCGCCCCGCCCGCGACCCCGAATTGCGCCAGGCGCTGGAGCAGGCGCTGGCCGAGGCCGGACCCGATTACGTCCCGCGCACGCGGCACCTGACCCCCGAAGGCGCGCCGAAATACCTCAACCGGCTGATGCTGCAGCCGTCGCCCTATCTGCGCCAGCACGCCCATAACCCGGTCGACTGGCGGCCCTGGGGCGCGGAGGCGATGGCCGAGGCGGCCGCGCGCGACGTCCCGCTGTTCGTCTCGGTCGGCTACGCCACCTGCCACTGGTGCCATGTGATGGAGGAAGGCAGCTTCGACGACGAAGAAGTCGCCGCCGTCCTCAACCGCGATTTCGTGCCCATCAAGATCGACCGCGAGGAGCGCCCCGATCTCGACCAGATTTTCATGCTGGTGACGCAGATCCAGACCAAGCATGGCGGCTGGCCGAACTCGATCTGGGCGACGCCAGGCGGCAAGCCGTTCCATTCGGGCACCTATTTTCCGAAGCCGCAATTCCTGAGCATGTTGGGAGCCGTGACGGAGGCGTGGCGGACCAAGCGCGAGGACCTGCTCGGCCTTTCGGAGCACCTTGCGTCCATGATCAACCAGCACCTCGCGGCGCAGGACGCGGCGAAGCCGCTGGGCGCCGCCGTCCACGGGCAGGCGACAAGCTGGCTGGTTCAGGCCCATAATCAGGCCGAGGGCGGGTTCTCCAATGGCACGCAGTTCCCGCAGGAAGGGTTCATCCTCTACCTGCTCGACCGCTGGCGCCGGATGGGCGACCTGAAGGCGCTGACCGTCGCCGCCCGCACCCTGCACGGAATCGCCGCGGGCGGCATTCACGACCATGTGGGCGGCGGGTTCCATCGCTATGCGGTGGATGTGAACTGGCGCACCCCGCATTTCGAGAAGATGCTCTACAATCAGGCGCGGCTGGGCCGGGCCTTCGTCGAGGGTTGGGAGAGCCTCGGCGATCCCGCCTTCGCCCGCGCCGCGCGCCGCTGTTTCGACTATGTGCTGCGCGACATGACCGCCCCCGATGGCGCGTTCTACGCCGCCGAGGACGCCGACAGCGCCCGCCCGGACGGCGAGATGGAGGAAGGCTGGTTCTATTGCTGGCCCGCCGAGGCGCTGACGGAGGCGCTGGGCGACGACGCTTCTGACGCCTCCGCCGTTCTTGGTCTCTACAAGGCGGAGACGATCGAGGCCGGCCCGATCGCGCATCTGGAGCCCGGTCAACCGCAGGACTGGGCGACGCTCGATCCGTTGCTAGAGCGGATGCGGCAGGCGCGGGACGCCCGCCCGCGCCCCTTGCGCGACGACAAGATCATCGCCGAGTGGAACGGGATGATGATTCAGGCGCTCGCCATTGGCGGCGCGGCGCTGGAGGAGCCGGTTTATGTGGAGGCCGCCGCCCGCGCGGCCGACGCGATCTGGGCCGCGCTCTGGCGTGAGGGCGAGGGTCTGGCGCGCCTACATCTCGCCGGGCGCGTCTCCGGCGCAGGTATGACGCCGGATTACGCGCAGCTTGGCTTGGGGTGCGTCGCGCTCTGGGATGCGACCGGCGAGGCGCGCTGGCTGGAGCGGGCCGAGAGTCTGGCCGCCGAAATGATCACCCGGTTCGCCGACGAGGGCGGGCGGCTGAAACTCGCCGAGGCGGACGGCCCGCTCGGCCCGGTCTACGACGCCGAGGACGGCGCGACGCCCAGCGGCGAGTCGAC
>QKHF01000216.1 GCA_003250135.1 Paracoccaceae bacterium
AGTTCTCCTGCTGCTGTTCGGCGTCGGCTGGCTGCGCAAGGCGTCGCTGCGGGCCGGGGGCGTCATCCCCCTGCATGACGAGGACGCGATCTTCGCCAGAGAGACGGCCGAGCTGAGCGCGGAGGTCCGCCGCCAGAAAACCTCGCATGACTGGATTGCGGGAATCGCGGCGTTCAAAGCGGTTTTACTGGAAGGGCTGGAGGTCGTTTTCATCGTCATCGCGGTCGGCGCCGGGCGCGGCCTGCTTTGGCCCGCCAGCTTCGGGGCGCTAGGCGCCTGCGTCGTCGTGCTCATCATCGGCGCGGTCGCGCACCGTCCGCTGTCGCGCGTGCCGGAGAATACGCTCAAATTCGGTGTCGGCGTGATGTTGTCGGCCTTCGGCGTGTTCTGGACCGGCGAGGGGCTGGGCGTCGACTGGCCCGGCCATGACCTGGCGTTGTTCGCCTTCGCCGCCCTGTTCCTCGGCGCCGGTCTGCTGGCGGCGCGCATCGCGCGAAGGACCGCCTCGGAGGCGACGCCATGACCATCCTCAGGGACGTCCTCTCTGAACTCTTCAGCATGTTCGTAAGCGACGCGCGGCTAACCGCGGCCATTCTCGTGATCGTTCTGGCCTCCGCGGCGCTGATTGACTGGCTGCCGCTGCCGCACCTCGTCGGAGGAGCTTTCCTGCTCGCGGGGTGCGTCGCGGTGCTGGTGCTCAGCGTCCGCCGAGAGGCGCGCGTCAGACGGTCGGCGCAGTCGCGCGCGGCGAAGAACGGGTGACGCGGCGTCTACTCGGCCGCGGCCTCCACGGCCGAACGTTCCGCTTTCAGGGCCGCCAGGACCTCATCCGCCGACTCGCAGACGGTGATGAAATCGCGGAATGACTCGCCGGCGAAACCCCGCTTGATCACGTGATCGATCAGGTCGAGGAACGGACCCCAATAATTATCGGTGTTCAACAGGAAGACCGGCTTTTGGTGCAGGCCCAGCTGCCGCCAGGTCAGCACCTCGATGACTTCATCCAGCGTGCCCGCGCCGCCAGGCAGGGCGACCACGGCGCCGGCGTTGGCGAACATCACCTTTTTTCGCTCATGCATCGTGTCGGTGATGATCAGCGCCGTCAGGTCGCGCTTGCCGACCTCCCATTCAAGGATATGGCGAGGGATCACGCCGACCGCGTGGCCGCCCGCCCCCAGACAGCTGCGCGCGACCTCTCCCATCAGGCCGATATCGCCCGCTCCATAGATCAGGCGGAAGCCGTTTTCGGCCAATCCCCGCCCCAGCGTCTTGGCGGCCTCGCTGAAGACGGTGGTGTCTCCATAGCGGGACCCGCAGTAAACGCAGACCGTGTCGATTTCGTAAGGCAAGGGCGGCATAAGCGGGGCCTTTTCACGCGAAAGAGGTTTGAATCACATCGATAATGGTGAATTGTGCCGGCAGGAAGCGTCATCTTGGCGACATGTTGCTGCGCGGCGCGCAAGACCGGTAAGGCGGGGCGATGAAAAAACGTGTTGTGTTCGGCGTTGGCGCCGTCATGGCGGTGGCGGCCTTCGCCGCTTTGCTGAGCACGACGCAGGACGGCGGAGATGTCGCGCCGGTCAAGCCGCCCGCAGAATCCGCCGCGCCCGCCGCCGAAACACCGCACGAGAGCCTGCAGCCCGCCGAGCCGGTCGATTTGGCGCCCGCGGCGCCGGAGACGACAGACGGGCCGGTCAATCCCAGTTTCGACATCGTGCGTATCTCGCCCGACGGCGGCGGGGTGATCGCCGGCCGGGCCGAGCCAGGCGCCGAGGTGGAGCTTCTGGCGGATGGCGAGGTTGTGGCCCGCGCCGAAGCCTCCGAGACCGGCGAGTTCGCCATCGTCACCACCAAACCGCTTGAGGAGGGGTCGCGCACGCTGACGCTCGCTGCGACCAACGCCGATGGCGTCGTCACCCGCTCGGCGGACCCGGTGATCATCATGGCGC
>QKHF01000079.1 GCA_003250135.1 Paracoccaceae bacterium
ATCGGCCCAGTCGCTGTCCGCATGGTTGCGCATGACCGCGCCGGCGGTGGCGGCGACGCCTCCCTCCTCATCCACGGCGAAGAAACATGCGCCGCTGCGGGTCTCGCCCCTCAACGCTTCTCCGGCGGGGGGCAGGACGCCTTTTGCGGCCGCGGTCTCGCCCATCGCCCGCATCAGTTCGGGCGGCGTGTCTGGCGTGGCGCGGACCAGCGTCAGCTCCGGCGGCGGCGCATTATCCGTGAGGAAGGCGCGGCAGGCGGCGATCGCTTCCTCGCCGCCCATCAGCAAATCCCAGCGATCGCTGATCAAATTCTCGGCGTGAATGGCGGCGGTCAGTTCCGCCTCGTCCTCGGCCGCGACGTTGAAGCAGATGGTCCCGCCCGTCGTGCGGGCCAGCGCGCAGAAAGTCGGGATGTCCCCGACAGTCAGCCCGTGCAGCCCGACATAGCGCCCCTCGAACGCATATCTCGGATTGTCCTTCACCAGCTCCCACAGCGCGGCGGCGCGGCGCTGCATCGCGCGCTGCGGGTCCGACCCGAAATATTCACCTCTCGCCGGCATGGCGGCCTCCGCCCTCTTGATCCCCTCATCGCATAGCGCGAGGGTGGCGTTAACGAAAGACAAGAGGCGGGCATGAACGATCTTGGGCCGGAGGCGCGCAGCGGCGATGGCGCGATTGAGCGGCTGATCGACCTGATGGCGAAGCTGCCGGGGCTCGGGCCGCGCTCGGCGAGGCGCGCCGTACTGACGCTGATCCGGAAGCGCGAAAAGCTGCTGGCGCCGCTGGCCGAGGCGATGGCCGAGGTGGCGGCGACCGCACGGTCCTGCATCCAGTGCGGCAACGTCTCGACCTCAGATATCTGCCCGATCTGCCGCGACCCGAAACGCGATCCGAGCGTCATTTGCGTGGTCGAGGACGTGGCCGATCTCTGGGCGATGGAGCGGGCCGCCGTGTTCCGTGGGCGTTATCACGTGCTCGGCGGGGCCCTGTCCGCGCTGGACGGAGTCGGGCCAGAGGAGTTGCGCATCCCCAAGCTCGCCAACCGCGCGGGTGAGGCGGAGGTGACCGAAGTGATCCTGGCGCTCAACGCCACCGTCGACGGGCAGACCACCGCGCATTACATCGCCGACGCGCTTGCGGATCGGGGGGTTCGGATCACCTCGCTGGCGCAGGGCGTGCCGATTGGCGGAGAGCTGGACTATCTCGACGACGGCACCATCACCGCGGCGCTGCGGGCGCGGCGCGAGGTCTGAGCCGCGAGTCGGCTGAGGCGCGGTTCCCCGCGGAGCTAGGCGTCACATCAACCCCAACCCGCGGAAGCTCACGTCCCGCCCCTTCCCGATCACTACATGGTCGTGCAGCGTCAGCCCCACCGCCTCGGCCGCGCGGGCGATGCGCCTTGTCATCTCGATATCCGCCTGGCTGGGGGTCGGGTCGCCCGAGGGGTGGTTGTGCACCAGAATGAGGGCGCTGGCGTTCAGCTCCAATCCCCGCTTTACGACCTCGCGCGGGTAGACCGGCACATGGTCCACGGTGCCCGTCGCCTGCGCCTCGTCGGCGAGCAGCATGTTCTTGCGGTCGAGATAGAGGGCGCGGAACTGCTCCGTCTCGCGATGCGCCATGGTCGTCTTGCAATAGATCATCAGCTCGCCCCAACTGGAGAGCACCGGCTTGCCAATCACCCGCGACCGGGCCATGCGGTGGGCGGCGGCCTCCACGATCTTGATCTCCCGCACGACCGCATCGCCAACCCCCGCCACTTCCGCCAGCCGCGCAGGCGCGGCGGCGATCACGCGGTTGAAGTCTCCGAACCGGGCCAGAAGCCGTTTCGCCAATGGCTTCACGTCTTGCCGCGGGATGGCGCGGAACAGGAGCAACTCCAGAAGCTCGTAATCGGGCATGGCGTCGGCCCCGCCCGTCATGAACCGCTCGCGCA
>QKHF01000199.1 GCA_003250135.1 Paracoccaceae bacterium
CAGCTCCCCCCGCCACTGGGAAACGCTCTGGTTTTGCCGGGCGTAGATCAGATCAAAGCTCACCCGGTCGAAGGTCGCCCGCGCAATGTCGAACGCCGCCCGCGCCTCCGCCGCCGAATGCATCCGGCCCAGCGCCTTGAGGTCGGCGTCATTCAGCGCCTGCACGCCCATCGAGACGCGGTTCACCCCGGCCTCGGCGTAGCCGCGGAACCGCCCCGCCTCGACGCTGGTCGGGTTGGCCTCCAGCGTGATCTCGGCGCCTTCCGCCAGCGCCCAGCGCACGCCGATCCGCTCGATGATCGCCGCCACGGTTTCGGGCGGCATCAGGCTGGGCGTGCCGCCGCCGAAGAACACCGTGTCCACCATGCGGCCGGGAACCTCCTCCGCCGCCGCTTCGATCTCGGACAAGAGCGCCGCGCGCCAGCGGTCCTGATCGACCTCGCGCCAGACATGGGAGTTGAAGTCGCAATAGGGGCATTTGGCGAGGCAGAAGGGCCAGTGGACATAGACCCCGAACCCGCCCGCGCGCCAGTCGTCGAGGGGAGCGCTCATCCCCAAAGTCATCCCCGAAAGGCCGCCGCCTCGATCTCGATCTTCATCTCAGGCTTCATCAGATCGCAGATCATCATCGTGGCCGCCGGGCGAATCTCGCCCAGATGCCTGCCGAGCACCGGGATCGCCTGATCCACCAGCGCCCGGTCGGTGATCAGGTAACGCATCTGGATCAGGTCCTCAAACTCGAACCCCGCCTCTTCCAGCACGCGCCGGAGCGTCGCGAAGCAGTTCTCCGCCTGATCGGCGATCCCCTCCGGCATCGCCATCGTGGCGTAGTCATAGCCGGTGACGCCGGAGATCACGCACCAGTCGCCCTGCACGACGGCGCGGGAATAGCCGATCTCGCGCTCGAAGGGCGAGCCGGTGGAGATCAGCCGCCGTTGTGACCGGGTCATCCCACACGCTCCGGGAAACAGGCGGCGACCAGCTTGCCGAAGGCGTCGGAGCGGTGGTCGCGCGCGTGCTTTTCCTCCTGGCTCAGCTCGCCGAAGGTGCGGGTCTCGCCGTCGCGGATGAAGATCGGGTCATAGCCGAACCCGTTCTCGCCCCGCATCGGCCAGGTGATCCGCCCCTCCACCTTGCCGTCGAAAATCTCGTCATGCCCGTCCGGCCAGGCGAGGCAGAGGGTGCAGCGGAACCGCGCAGTGCGCGGCTCCGGCGCGCCGCGTTCCTCCAGCAGCGTCCAGACCTTCTCCATCGCCATGGCGAAGTCGCGCCCTTCCGGCGTCTCCGCCCAATCGGCGGTGTAGACGCCGGGCTGGCCGCCCAGCGCGTCGACCTCGATGCCGCTGTCGTCCGACAGAGACGGCAGGCCGGACGCCTTGGCCGCCGCATGCGCCTTGATCCTTGCGTTGCCGACGAACGTGTCCTCGGTCTCGGCCGGCTCGGGCAGGTCCAGCTCGCCCGCCGAAACCACCTCCACCCCGTAGGGCGCCAGCAGCGCGCGAATCTCGCGCACCTTGCCCTTGTTGTGAGAGGCGACCAGCAGCTTGGGCTCGGTCAGCGCGCGCGCCATGGCTCAGGCCCCCTCGATAGCCGCCTTTTGCGCGGCGATCAGCTCGGCCGCGCCCTTTTTGGCCAGCGCCAGCATCGAAATCAGATCGTCCTCGGAGAACGGCGCGCCCTCGGCCGAGCCCTGCACCTCGACCAGCCCGCCGCCGCCGGTCAGCACGAAATTGGCGTCGGTCTCGGCGGTCGAATCCTCGGCGTAGTCGAGGTCCAGCACTGGCTTGCCGTTGTAAACTCCGCAGGATACCGCCACGACGTGATCGGAGATCGCGTCCATCTTCACCACGCCCGCCTTCATCAGCGCGTTGACCGCAAGGCGCAGCGCCACCCAGCCGCCGGTGATGGAGGCCGTGCGGGTGCCGCCATCGGCCTGCAGCACGTCGCAATCGATGATGATCTGCCGCTCGCCCAGTGCGACCCGGTCCAGCCCAGCGCGCAAGCTGCGCCCGATCAGGCGCTGGATCTCCTGCGTGCGGCCGGTCTGGCCGTTCTTCGCCTCGCGCCGGTTTCGGGTGTTGGTCGAGCGCGGCAGCATCCCGTATTCCGCCGTGGTCCAGCCCAGCCCGGTGTTGCGCAGGAAGGGCGGCGCCCGGTCGTCGACGCTGGCGGTGCACAGCACCTGCGTGTCGCCGCAGCGGATCAGGCAGGACCCTTCGGCGTGCTTGGTCACATTGGGCTCGATCGAGATCGAGCGAAGCTCGTCGAGCGCGCGGCCGGAAGGTCGCATGGGAGCCTCCTTGATACGGAAAAATGCTTGGTTCGCGCTCTCATAGCGGGCGTTGGCCCGGGATTCCACACCCATGGGCGCCCGGCGCGGCGTTATCCGCCGATTGACCCGCCCCGTTCCGCTTTCTAAGTCTCTATTCACAGGCGCAACAGCACAGATCCGCCGGATGTCCGACCCGACCACAGTTCTGGGCGATCTCAACGACCGCAGCCGCGATATCTTCCGGCGGCTGGTGGAGACCTATCTGGAGACGGGCGAGCCCGTCGGCTCCCGCACGCTGTCGAAACAGCTGGAGCAGCACCTCTCCGCCGCCTCCGTGCGCAACGTGATGCAGGACCTCGAACAGCTCGGGCTCCTCGACAGCCCCCATGTCAGCGCCGGGCGGGTGCCGACCCAGCTGGGCCTGCGCATGTTCGTCGACGGGCTCTTGGAGATCGGCGATATCGACGCCCAGGAGCGCAAGGTGATCGAGGCGGGGTTCGGCGCCGTCACCGACGCCGAGATGGGCGAGGTGCTGGATCAGGCGGGCTCCATGCTGTCCGGCCTCTCGCAATGCGCCAGCCTCGTCTTCGCGCCAAAGGACGACTACCCGATCAGCCATATCGAGTTCGTCAGCCTCTCGCCCGATCGCGCGCTGGTGGTTCTGGTGAAAGAGAACGGCGCGGTCGAGAATCGCCTGTTCCACCCGCCTGCTGGCCTGACCCCGTCCGCCATGCGCGAGGCTGCGAATTACCTGAACGCCCACCTGCGAGGCCGCACGCTGGCCGACGCCCGCCGCCTGATCGACGAGGCGCGCGACGCCCGCAGGCGCGAGCTGGACGACTATGCGCAGGAGCTGGTGGAGGCCGGGGTCGCGATCTGGAGCAATGAGGGGTCCGCCGCGCCTGAACGGCTGATCGTCCGCGGGCGCGCCAATCTGTTGAACCCGAACGAGCCGGATGTGGATCTGGAGCGCATGCGGATTCTGTTCGACGACCTGGAGCGCAAGCGCGACCTTCTGAACCTGCTCGACCTGGCGCAGGAAGGCGAAGGCGTACGCGTTTTCATAGGGTCGGAGAACAAGCTGTTTTCGCTTTCCGGTTCCTCTCTGGTCATTTCTCCATATATGAACGCCGAACGGCGAATCGTGGGCGCGATCGGGGTGATCGGCCCCACCAGACTGAATTACGGCCGCATCGTGCCGATCGTGGATTACACCGCGCGCCTTGTCGGCCGCATGGTGGCCGATCGGTCCGGCGGCTCTTGAGGCGAAACGACATGGCGAAAAACACTGCGAAAGCTTCGGACCCGGCGCCGGAGCAGGACGGGCGAGACCCCCTGGAGGAGGTGCTGAAAGGCGTCTCCGAGGCGTTTGGCGACGCGCCCGGCGATCCGGCGGACACCGAAAGCATGGATGAGGACCCGCCGCTCGACCCCGGCTCGGCGGAGGGCGAGATGGACTCCGCCGCGGTGGAGCTTCTGGCCGCGCGCGTCGCCGAGCTTGAGGACGAAGCCGCCGCGCTGAAGGACCGGATGATGCGGGCGCTTGCGGACGCCGAGAACACCCGTCGCCGCGCCGAGCGCGACAAGGCCGACGCGCTGGCCTTCGGCGGCTCGAAGCTGGCGAAGGACCTGCTGCCGGTGCTCGACAATCTCGACCGCGCGCTGAAGGCGGCCGACGAAGATCTTCGCGAGACCGCGCAGCATTTCCTCGACGGCGTGGAGCTGACCAAGAAAGAGCTGCTCTCCGCCTTCGCCAAGCATGCGATCGAGCCGGTCGCGCCCCAGTTGGGCGACAAGTTCGATCCCAACCTGCATCAGGCGATGTTCGAGGCGCCCATCCCCGGCGCCAAGGCCGGATCCGTGATTGAAGTGGTCCAGACCGGCTTCACCATCGCGGGCCGGCTGCTGCGTCCGGCGCTGGTCGGCGTCGCCAAGGCGGCGCCGCAGCCTGCGCCAGAGGAAAATCCGTCCGAGTAGTGAGCCACCTCAGACGGACCGCACCACCCGCAGCGTGACGTTGATCCGCCCGCCCTTGGGCAGCAGGGTCGATCCGCCGAACAGCACCTTGTCGACGCCGTGATAGGCGAGCCGCGCCGGCCCGCCCATCACCATCACGTCGCCGGACTCGAGCGTGACCTTCTGCGTCGTCCCGCCGCGCTCCAGCCCGCCGATGCGGAAGACGGCGGGATCGCCGAGGCTGATCGAGACAACGGGCGCCGCGAACCCCGCCGCGCCCTCATCGGCGTCGCGATGCATGCCCATCTTCGCGCCCTCGCTGTAGTAATTGATCAGGCAGCAATCGGGGTCGTCCGGCCAGTCCGCGACCTCGCGCCAGACGGCCAGCACGCAGTCAGGGATCTGCGGCCAGGGCGCGCCGGTGACCGGGTGCCGCGGCTCATAGCGGTAGCCGCGCCGGTCCGAGACCCAGCCGACCCGCCCGGCCGAGGTCATCCGGACGCTCATCTTGCGTCCCCAGCGCGTCTCGGGATGGAAAAACGGCGCCGCTTCCGCCACCTCTCTGAGCGCTTCAACCATCGAAGCCTGCCCGGCCGCATCCAGCCGGGTTTTCCACAATTGAAAGCCGGATATGTGGATAGGCGTCGTCATGACCCGTGTTCTCCGCCATTTCCGCAATTTCATGTCGCGAGCGCTGCTTGCGAGGCTTCGCCCGGAACCTTATATACCCGCGAACCCAGCTGTGCGTTTCGTAACGGCTTACTGAATCATGGGATGAGGCGCGGCCGCCGCCCAAGCCGGGACCGCTCCAGGCATCGCCGAGTGAAGAGGAAAACAATGTCAAAAGTTATCGGTATCGACCTAGGCACCACCAACTCCTGCGTCGCCATCATGGATGGATCGCAGCCCAAGGTCGTCGAGAACTCCGAAGGCGCCCGCACCACGCCCTCGATGGTCGCCTTCACCGAAGATGAGCGCCTCGTCGGCCAGCCCGCCAAACGTCAGGCGGTCACCAACCCCGAAGGCACGCTATTCGCGGTGAAGCGTCTGATCGGCCGCCGCGTGGACGACCCGATGGTCGACAAGGACCGCGGCATGGTCCCCTACAAGATCGTCGACGGCGGCAATGGCGACGCCTGGGTGGAAGCCAAGGGGCAGAAGTACTCGCCCAGCCAGATTTCCGCTTTCATCCTTCAGAAGATGAAAGAGACCGCCGAGTCGTATCTCGGCGAGCAGGTCACCCAGGCGGTGATCACCGTTCCGGCCTATTTCAACGACGCCCAGCGTCAGGCCACGAAGGACGCCGGCCGCATCTCCGGGCTTGAGGTGCTTCGCATCATCAACGAGCCGACCGCCGCGGCGCTGGCTTACGGCCTCGACAAGGAAGGCAGCAAGACGATTGCGGTCTACGACCTTGGCGGCGGCACCTTCGACATCTCGATCCTGGAGATCGACGACGGCCTGTTCGAGGTGAAGTCCACCAACGGCGACACCTTCCTGGGCGGCGAGGATTTCGACCTGCGCCTGGTCGATTACCTGGCGGACGAGTTCAAGAAAGAGAACGGCATCGACCTGCGCAAGGACAAGCTTGCGCTGCAGCGCCTGAAAGAGGCCGCTGAGAAAGCCAAGATCGAGCTGTCCTCCGCCTCGCAGACCGAGGTCAACCTGCCCTTCATCACCGCCGACGCGTCCGGTCCGAAGCACCTGACGCTGAAGCTGACCCGCGCCAAACTGGAAAGCCTGGTCGACGACCTGATCCGCCGCACCATGGACCCCTGCAAGGCCGCCATGAAGGACGCCGGCGTCAGCCCGGCCGAGATCGACGAGGTCGTTCTGGTCGGCGGCATGACCCGCATGCCCAAGGTGATCGAGGCGGTCAAAGGCTTCTTCGGCAAGGAGCCGCACAAGGGCGTGAACCCGGATGAGGTCGTGGCCATGGGCGCCGCGATCCAGGCCGGCGTGCTGCAGGGCGACGTCAAGGACGTCGTGCTTCTGGACGTCACGCCGCTGTCTCTGGGCATCGAGACCCTGGGCGGCGTCTTCACCCGCCTGATCGACCGCAACACCACCATCCCGACAAAGAAGAGCCAGATCTTCTCGACCGCCGAGGACAATCAGACCGCGGTCACCATCCGCGTGTTCCAGGGCGAGCGCGAGATGGCGGCCGACAACAAGCTTCTGGGCCAGTTCAACCTCGAAAACATTCCGCCCGCGCCGCGCGGCGTGCCGCAGATCGAGGTCGCCTTCGACATCGACGCCAACGGCATCGTGAATGTCAGCGCCAAGGACAAGGCGACGAACAAGGAGCAGAAGATCACCATCCAGGCCTCGGGCGGCCTCTCGGATGACGATATCGAAAAGATGGTGAAGGAGGCCGAGGCCAACGCCGAGTCGGACAAGGCCCGCAAGGAGAAGGTCGAGGCGAAGAACCACGCCGAAAGCCTGATCCACTCCACCGAGAAGGCGCTCCAGGAGCACGGCGACAAGATCGACGCTGAGACCAAGTCGGCGATCGAAACCGCCACGGCGGATCTGAAGGCCGCCGCCGAGGGCGACGATGTCGAGGCGATCAAGGCCAAGACTCAGGCGCTGATGGAGGCGTCGATGAAGCTGGGCGAGGCTCTCTACAAGGCCCATGCCGAGGAAGCCGAGGCCGCCGGCCCGGCCGAAGGCGGCGCAGAGGCTGGCCCGGCCGACGACGACGTGGTCGACGCGGACTTCGAAGAGCTTAAGGAAGACGACAAGAAGGCCTGATGGCGACAACCGGGCCTCTGCAGAAGAGGCTCTGATGAATGATCAGGCCCCGCTGACGCGCCTCGGCGGGGCCTGACTTTAAAGGATGGGCGGCGCGCAGCGATCCGCGCGACCCTGAAGGAACGGAAAGATATGGCCAAACGCGACTTCTACGAAGTCCTGGGCGTCAAGAAGGGCGCGGACCCGGCTGACATAAAGAAGGCCTATCGGACGAAAGCCAAAGAACTTCACCCGGACCGCAACAAGGACAACCCGGAGGCCGAGTCCCAGTTCAAGGAAGTGAACGAGGCCTACGACGTCCTGAAGGACCCCCAGAAAAAAGCCGCCTACGACCCGTTCGGCCATGCGGCCTTCGACGGCGGCATGGGCGGTCCCGGACCGGGTGGCGGCTTCGGCGCGGGCTTCGGCGCAGGCGGCGCAGG
>QKHF01000276.1 GCA_003250135.1 Paracoccaceae bacterium
CGCCGCTCTACCTGCTGCGTGTGGCGGGCGCGGTGGCGGTGTTCTGGGCCGTCGCCCAACAGGGCGCGCTGCCGCTGATCCTCGCGCTGGGCGGCTTCGTGCTCGCCCGCGAGGTCGCCCGGCGTATCGTGGAAGGCTGACCATGGAGGCGAACCCGCTCGCGCCCGACATTCTCTTCACGCTGGGGCCTGCGCCGGTCAGCCGGGCGGTGGTCACTACCTGGGCGATCATGGCGTTGCTGACGGCGGTCGCCTGGGCCGGCGGGCGGCGGGCGAGCGCCCATGCCGGCGCCTTGCAGACCACGCTGGAGATCGTGGTCGAGACCATCGAGAAGCAGGTCGGAGAGATCATGCGCCGCGATCCCTGGCCCTATCTTCCGCTTCTGGGCTCGCTGTTCCTGTTCCTCGTGGCGGCGAACCTGTCCGCGGTGATCCCCGGCGCGAAGCCCCCGACTGGCCATATCGAGACGCCCGCGGCGCTGGCTGTCGTCGTGTTCCTGTCCGCGCATTATTACGGGATCAGGGCGCTGGGCGGGGCCGCCTATCTGCGCCGCTACGTCAAGCCCAGCCCGCTCCTTTTGCCGCTCAATGTCCTGTCCGAGATCACGCGCACCTTCTCGCTGATGATCCGCCTGTTCGGCAACATGATGAGCCACGAGTTCGTGTTGGCCATCGTCGTCTTTCTGGCGGGGTTGCTGCTGCCGGTCCCGTTCATGCTGCTGGGCATGATGATCGGGATCATCCAGGCCTATATTTTCACAGTCCTCGCGGCCGTCTTCATTGGCGCGGCCGTCGGCGGCGAACTGGAGTGAGGGAAACAGCCTATGCAATGGACGGTCGAGATGCTGAGCGTCATCGGAGCGGTCATCGCCGTGTCCTTCGGCGCGATCGGTCCAGCGTTGGGAGAGGGACGCGCCATCGCCGCCGCGATGGACGCGATCGCCCGCCAGCCTGAATCCGCGGGAACGCTGTCGCGCACCCTGTTCGTCGGCCTCGCGATGATCGAGACCATGGCGATCTACTGCCTGGTGATCGCGCTGCTCTTGCTCTACGCGAACCCCTACGTCGGCTGACATGCAGATCGACTGGTGGACGCTCGTCTTTCAGGCCATCAACTTCCTGGTCCTGGTCTGGCTGCTGAAGCGCTTCCTGTTCCGCCCTGTCCGGGACGTGATCGAGAAGCGCAAGGCGCAGGCGGAGGAGGCGTTCGCCATGGCCGCGGCGCGAGAGGCGGAGGCGGACGCCGCGAAGGCCCGCATGGAGGCGGATCGGGCGGCGCTGGCCGAGGAGCGTCAGAAACTCCTGAAAAGCCTGCACGAACAGGCGCTGGCTGAGCGCGAGAAGCTGCTGGCGCAGTCGCGCGAGGAGGCCGCGAGACTGGTCGATGCGGCGCGCGGGACAATCGCAGAGGAGCGGAAGGCGGCCTCGGCCGATCTGCGCAAACAGGCGGGCGGCCTCGCAGTCGATCTCGCCTCGAAGCTGCTGGGCGAACTCGATTCCGACGCGCTGAGCCGCGCCTGCCTCGATAAGCTGGAGAACCGGCTCGCGACGCTGCCGCAGGACGAACTCTTGCAGATCGAGGCCGATCTCAGGAACCCGGCGGCGCATGTGACGGTCGCCACCGCCCACACCCTGGCCCCCGGAGAGCAGGAACTCTGGCGTCAGCGCCTGGCCGCCCGGTTCGCCCCGCAGGACCGGATCGTGTTCGAAGCCGATCCCGCCATCGTCGGCGGCGCGGAGCTTCGGTTCCCACATGCGGCGCTGAAATTCACCTGGGCCGACCAGCTGGAGAGGGCGCGGGCGCTGCTGCAGAGCGATGGCGCCGATGGTTGACAGCCTCTCCACCTGGGCGCCCGAGGCGCGCGCGAAACTGCGGGACATGCCGGTCGAGGCGTCGCTCGACCATGTCGGCGT
>QKHF01000269.1 GCA_003250135.1 Paracoccaceae bacterium
TATGAGAACGCGCCCTACGCCGCCTTCACGCCGGCGCAGATCGCCGAGTTCTGCAAGCAGGATTGGCGAACCCGGCGCGAACCCGGCGGCCGCACCGAATACAACCCGTGCTACGAGCGCGGCGCATTCCGGTAGAAGGTCTTAAAGGCGCTCGACGTCGCGGAAGGTCGCGGCCTGCCCGGCGGGCGCGCCGGCCTCATCCACCAAGTTCCAGATGATCGCGTTGCGGATGCGGAACCGCCGCCCGGTCGCGCTGATCCGCACGCCCGTGTAATCGTCGATGAAGCCGTGCTCGGCGGCGCGGGCCAGCAGGTCGGCGCGCGCCTCGCGATGGATCGGCTCGGCGGTCTTCCGCGACGGCATGGCGGTGAGGCTCTCCCAATCCGTCTCCCACAGTCTGAGAGCGGCGAGGTTGCCGTAGTTGAGGATCGGGTCGGCCTCCGTCCCATGTGAGACGACGACGAAATCCGCCTTGAACAGGCGCTCGGCCGCATCCGGCCCGTCCTCAACCAGCGCCCGCCCCACAAAGCGGCGAAAACTGGTCAACAGCAGCCGGACATGCCCCGCCTGATAACCGTTTTCGGCGGAGGGGCGGTTCATGGCGAGGTTGGTTCTCCCAAAACCAGCCGAAACTCGATCAACAGTGTGCGCTGGAAGAAGCGGAAATTGTCGTCCGAGACCACCAGCAAGCGCGCCTCGGGCCGCCCGTCCTCTCGCGGCGCCTCGGCGTTGAGCGGCGCGAAGCTCATCCCCTCCATATTGTCGACCCCGGACCCGGACAGAAGCGTCGCCATTGTCTCCGCCTGCAATGTCGCGCCATCGGGCAGGCCGTCGACCTCGGCGCGCCGGATCCGCATCGCGAAGCCGCCCAGCAGCGACAGGCTGCGCTCCAGCACGTAAAGCTTTCCGTCCGGTCCGATCGCGGCGTCAGTGACGAGGAACGCGCCCGTTCGGGGAAGATGAAGCGTCTCCCATCTCTCCCCCGCCCGCCGCCACACGGGGAATGGCCGGCCCTCGTCCCCCGAACGCTCGGGAATGGCGTAGATGGTCCCGTCCGGGTCAGTCGCAATCGCCTCCAGCCCGGAATTCGACTGCAAATCCTCCCAGCCGGGCGCGCCGCGCACTTTCAGCGCCGCGCTATCGACGGCCGGATAACGCCAGATCCGATGCGCGCCCTCGAACGAGACCAGCCAGCCGCCCTTCTGGTCCAGCGCCGCGCCCTCGGCGTCGGAATCATACGACCGCAGGTGTTCTCCGTGCTCATCCAGCAGCGGCGCGATGCGAACGCTGCGCGTCGTCGGCGGCGGCGCGGCGCGATCCGGCAGCCCCATGATCCGCCAGCCGCGGTCGGAAACGGCCGACAGGCCTTTGCCCTTCTCCCACACCAACGCCGACAATCCGCCGAACCGCTCATCGGGCGAACTGAGCGCAAGCGCGCCCACCAGGCTGAGGTCGGGATGAATTTCGACGCGTTCGAGGTTCAAAGGCGCCTCGAGCGCTTCAAGCGCCGCCACGTCGCCGTAACTGGGCGGCCCCGCGCCGTGCTCCAGCCTTGCAGGTTTCGGCGCCGGCGCCGGAGAGATGAGCGGCGCGGACCACGCGGCGGCGCCCGCCGCGACCGCGACCGTCGCGATGAAAAGATTTCTTAGGGTGTTCACCCCGCCTCCAGCACCGCGCGGCAGGCGGGCGGCAGATCGCTCAGGGTCAGGTCTCTCGGCGGCGGCGCGTCGGGGTCCGGCGGCGGCGGATTCAGCGCCTCGTCGGAGAACCACCACTCCAGCGTCTCGTCGCAACCATCGCCCGGCGGCGGCGGCGCCTGATCAACGCACCCCGCCTCGCCGACCGGACAGGCCAGCCGAACGTGGAAATGCGAGTCATGCTTCCACCACGGCCGGATCTTGCGCATCCACTCTCGGTCATTTTCAGACGCCGCGCGGCACAGCTCTTGCTTGATCGCAGCGTTGACGAAAATCCGCGCCACGGCCGGGTCGCTGGCGGCGGCCCGCAAAATGCGGGCGTGCCCTTCGGTCCATGCGCCATTCACCCGCAGCCGGTCGGACGCGACGACGGAATCGGACGACAACGCCTCGCGCGCCTCGCGGCTGAGATCCAGCCGCTCCGCAGGCCGCATCCAGATGTCGGCGTCCAGCCCGATCTGATGCGATTTGTGGCCGGACGTCATCGGCCCGCCGCGTGGCTGGCTGATATCGCCCACCAGAAGCCCGGCCCAGCCCTCCGCCTGCGCCGCACGGGACAGGCGTTCGACAAAGGCGACCAGTTCGGGATGGCCCCAGTTACGATTGCGAGACAGGCGCATCGCCTGCCAGCCCGGCCCGGATTCGGGCAATTCCACCGCGCCCGCCATACAGCCGGCCGAGTATCCGCCATGCGCGGCCGCCGGGCCAGAGGTCGGCGCCGTCGCCGCGCCGAAGGCGCGTTTGGCGGGTTCCGCCCCTGCCGGCGAAGCGAGGAGCGCGAGCCAGACGGCGAGCGAAAGGGCGAGGCGCAGGCGGGTCATTCTCGTCTTGGCTTCGAACATGAGCGAAGGAGATCACAGTAATGCCGCGCCCCGCCGACTCAAGGCCTGTCGCGGTCGGCGCTGGCGTCGCACTTTAGAAATGCGATGACATGAACAGGCGCGCCTTCCGCAGATAGACGCCCACTTCGTCCCAGCCGATATAAATGGCCACGCCGGCGACGAATATCGCCACCACCAACATGATGAGCCACCAATCCTGCCCGGCGTCCTGACTTGCCATGCCCACCGCTCCGCATCCGAGGCGTTTTTACTATATACGAAATAATCTGTAACTGTGGCCGCATCTTGAACGCGCCGGAGCGAAAACGCCGCCGTTGACGGTGATCAAAGTGCATGGATTCGACCAGCGCTAAAGTGGCCAAGCCAGAAAAGAGCGATGCGTCGCGCGAACGGAAGCGGGCGCCGCACAACGAAAGACAAGGGAGCGAACCATGATCTCCGTCGAAGACTGCATCGCCATGTGCGATCTGACCCGCGAGGAAATCGACGCCATCGCCGAGCATGAGCATCTTTCGGAAGTCGGCGCCGCCGCGCTGGCGGATTACCTGATGCACGCGGCTAACGGTCCCGCGAAAGTGCGTCAGATGATCGTCGACGACATTCGCGAAGCGATGGAGCACAGGAACCGCGACCACGCGCGCGAGTTGCTGGTGGCCTTGAAGCGTTTCGAGAAGGAACACCCGGAATCGGCGCCCGACGTCGCCTAGGAACGGCGGGCTATTGCTGCACCTGGGCGCCGTCTCTCGTGCAGAGGTCGCGATAGACCAGATCCCGCCAGGCGAACTCAGCCCATTCCTTCTGAGCGGGGTCGCAATCCACACGGGCGTCGCACAGCTTCAAGTATGTACGGTATTCAGGGACGACGCGGCAATCGAGCGTGTCGCCCAGAGCTTGAGCATAAGCGTATCGGTACCTGGTCGACTTTGGCGCCAAATCGACCGCGCGCTTGAAGTATCCAACCGCTCGGGCCGGATCTTTGAACTGGTTCAAGCTCAAATACCCCAGCAAACTCCAAGTGGCGTCGTCGCGCTCGCCATAGACAAGCGCGCGTTTTAAATCTTCCTGCGCGTCCTGATACCGTTCCTCGTCTCGCGCCAGCATCCCCGCCTGCCGGTTGCAGTAAGCGCAATAGGGGTCCAGCGCCAGCGCTCGGCCCAGCGCCGCGCGAGCTGCGTCCCTACGGCCCAAGCGCCGCATGGCGTTCGCGTACAAGCCCAGCGCGTCAACGTTGTTCGGGTCGTAGATCAGATGCGCGCGCAACTGTTCGGCGGCCTCTTCAATCCGATACTTGCGCGTCAGAAAGTGGCCATACGCCCATGCGAAGAACGGGCCATGCTCGCGCGCGCTGATCATGAACCCTTCCGCGGCTTCATCCTCCCCCTTCTGATTCAAGATGCGGAAATCGAGCAGCGGTCCGTAGCCGTCCAAATCCCGGAGCGGCGCCGGCCGACCCTCCTTGGGACCGAGCGATTCGAGGATTTCACGCACCGTGGCCCGCGCGCGTTCGGCGTTTCCTGACGACCACCAGGGCTGCGCCGCGTGCAATCGGTACCGGTACGACAGACGCTCGGCCGGGTCCGACTCGACGCCCGCGAGGAACGCGGCGTGCATTTGGTGAAACTCGCCGCGCGCCATCTCCAGATTCACGATATAGGCCTGCGGCGCCGCCCAGTCCGGCGCCAGTTCCGCAGCCGCCTTGAGGTCGGCGACAGCCTTGCCGAACGTCTCGCGGGCTGCGCGACGGCCCTTGGAGCCCTGACTGAACGCGTACCGGCCGCCGCGCTCGCTCCAACCGACATTGCGCCAATAGGCGCCGCGCGCCATTCGCGCCTTCGCCGATTCGGGTCGCGCCTCCACCCAAAGGTCCAGCGCATCAGCGAGGTCGGGACTGGAATCCTGAAAAAGTGGGAGCACAGACCGGTCCACGTTTTCTAAGGCTTCCCAATCGCCCGCCCGCAATCGGGCGGCGAAGGCGAGCGAGTCCGGATGGGGTGCGGGAATGTCGGCGAGCGCCGGGTCGAACTTCGCCGTCGTCGGCGGCGGTGGAGGAGGAACCTCGTTCAAACTGGGCGCAGGCCGAATGGGCGGCGGGCCGGCGTGATCAAGCCAGAATTGCCACCCGATCACACCGATCGCCGTCCAAACAGCGACCAGCCCTAGAAAAACCCGGAACGTCTCCCAGATCCGCATGCCGCGATACTTGCATATTAGGCGACTTAGGGCGATCAAAATTCCCCTCAAGCGCGAAATACCGCAGTCGCATGTCTACCTTTCAGGCGACTAAAGCCGCCAGACAGGCCACAAAACGAACTTTTTTAAAAAAGGGGGTTCCATGACGAAAATACGACGCTATTTTGCACTGCAACGCAGCCCAAGCAGGGCCGCTTTCCTATTTGACCGATGTGAAGGAGACGTCGCCATGTTTGACGACGCCGACATGATCGCATTCGCTAACGACCAGGGCGCCCGCGCGCGAAAGATGTTCGCCGCGGTGGTTCTGGCCGCTTTGGACGACGCCATCGCCGACGAGAAGAAGTACGGCAACGGCGTCGAGGGTATCGCTCGCTGGGCGCGCAGCCGCGATGGCGTGCAGGTTCTGACCTGCGCCGGCATCGAATCGAACGAGCGCACCGTCCAGGGCCTGGTGGAGTTCGTCCGCCGGGGCATCCGCACCTCGGTCGCCCTTCGGGGCGAGCGCGGCGAGGATGGCGAAGGCGATCTGAAACTGGCCGCCTGACGCAACTCGGGCATCCGTGAAAAAGTAAGGCCGGGCGTCATCGCGCCCGGCTTTTTGCGCGTCGGCCGTTCGGACCGGACGCGACCGCTCGAAACCGTTGTGTAAGAGAAGGCCGGAAAGGACGCGGTCGATCGAATGGACCAGCTCGCCGAAAACACGCTCCTGGGTCGTCACGCTCACCGCACCGCCACGCGAACCGCACGGCGCTGAGCAACGGGCGCGCCACTCCCGAAATGTGGCGCGTCGAGGGTTATTCGAGGAAATGCGGCGAGGAATTGAGGCGGAGGCGGTCGCGCCGAATCAGAACACCGCGCGGGCCAGCTCGGCCGTCCAGAGGTCGATTCGGTCCGCGCCGACCAGGCTGACGATGAAGATTCCGGTGACGAACAGCCCGGCCGAGAACAGCCAGTCATCCAGCACTTTCTCCAGGTAGCGCATGGCGCTCTCCATCGTCTGCGTCGACTCCATGCCCCAGCGCTCAAGGCGCCGCGACAGGAACAGTGTCTCTTTTCAGAACGGAGATAGGGAGAATTGTCGCCAAATTCCATGCATATAGATGCATAGCTTTAACGTATGAGTCGAAGTCAGGCGCCTTTTCGCGCCTGACTTCGCTCTTTCCACCGCGCAGTTTGGGGGCTCTGGTCGCGGCGGTCGGGTTGTCAGAAGAGTGAGTAGAGGATCCGGTTCACGTCGTTCAGCATCGAGTGGACGCTGGAGGCCTCTATGAGGCTGAGGCCGAAAACCAGACCCAGGGCCACGGCGAACAGCATGAACCGGCTGTCGGTGGCGACGATATCACGAGACATGTAGCCCTCCTTGAGAGCTGTTGGGGTACGCACGCCTCTGCAGTCACAGGGGCTAACTGACTGCAATGATTCCAGATTCCGCCTGAACGGTTCTTGAATGAATTGTGGCGGCGCAACACGGCCCAACATGGCGCGACTGTGGCGCGCGTCGGGCGGGCGCCTAGAAGCCGAACCCCAGGAACGGCGCGATCACGTAGCGGAACAGGATCGCGACGACGACCACGCAGGCGGCCAGCATCGGGATGTTCTTCATCCCCATCAGCCACAGCACGATGGCGACGACCACGCCGACGGCCAGCGCGCCGCCGCCGCCGAGGATCACCCGGAACATCTCATCGGCTTCGTAGCTGTCCATCGCCCTTCTCCCGGCGTGCTGCGGTTGCGAGACGATAGCACGCCGCCCCGCCCGCGCCAAAGGCTTGCCCGAATCCCGCCGGAGGATCAGCATCACTGGTCCAGCAGGGAGGGAACCGCCATGACAGATACGACGATGCGCGCCGCGCGGCCGGACGCGGGCTGAGCCGATGCTGGAGCGACACCGCTTTCCCATCGACCAGATCTACCTGCCCACGGACAAGCGGAAGGGGCTGGACGCCGCCAAGGTGGAGGCGCTGGCCGAGGCGATCATGGAGGAGGGGCAGAAGACCCCGATCCGGGTGCGGCAGGGCAATGGCCGCTACGTGCTGGTGGAGGGCGCCCACCGGCTGGAGGCGCTGAAGGCCCTCGGCGAGACCGAGGTCACCGGGTTTCTGGTGCAGGCTCGGGTGCGGTAGGCCCCCCCTGCCCTATCCCCACATCACTGGCGCCATCGCGCCCGGCCCGAGGGTGGGCGTGTCGCGCCCGCCCATGGGGGTGAGGAGGATCAAGCGAGCCTTCCGGTGGAAGGATCGCCCGACGAACGACGGGCACGAGTAGCGGATGCGCGTGACGCACCTGTAGAGACCGAGTCTGTGGCGTAGAGATTTATCGGATGAGCGCCAATTTGACCCACCAGCAGAGCGCCATAGGAATGTCGGGAACCTTGACTTCACGTAAAAAGAGCATAGTCTCCTTTGCCACTGTAGTGGTGTGTGCAATATCGAGTATCCTAGGGGGCATTCCAATGACAGAATGGCAGTCTTGGCACATGGAATTATTAGCATTGGGAAATATAATTGTTTACGGAACGGTTCTTTACCTAAGAAGCAAAACCGCCAGAGATTTCAGACTTTAGCAATATTTCTCAACCCAAATAATGCGCGCAATCATTCGGTGGACGACGAAGGGCGTAATCGTCCTGAATGCCGTCCTCCTATT
>QKHF01000164.1 GCA_003250135.1 Paracoccaceae bacterium
GGCAGTCCGGCCACCGCGAGCGCATTCAGGACCGCCGAGGCGCCGGGGATCGCCTGGACGGCGTGGCCCTCGGCGAGGCAGGCCTGGACCAGCTTCAGGCCGGGATCGGAGACGAGCGGTGTGCCGGCATCGGAGACCAGCGCCACCGCCTCGCCCGCCGCCAGGCGCTTCAGGATCGCGGGCCGCGCGCGGGCGGCGTTGTGGTCGTGATAGGGGATGGTCGCGGTATCGATCCCGTAGCGCGTAAGCAGGCGCTTGGTAACCCGCGTATCCTCGCAGGCGATGACGTCGGCCGCCCCCAGAATATCGAGGGCGCGCAGCGTGATATCGCGCAGATTGCCGATCGGGGTGGCGACTACGTATAGGCCGGGCGCAATCGCCTCGGCGCGGGCCGCATCGCGGGCCGCCGGGCCGCGGTTTTGTTTACTTCGTTCGACCGGGGGCTTAGTCTCTTTCGCCCGGTTGCGGGTCATATCAGGCGGCCGCCGGCCGGGTCAGAAAAAGGGCGTCGTCTCGTCGGATTACCATGGGTGGACGGTCATGATGGGCTTCAAGGTCATGGTGGGCCACGCATCCTGTCACATTCTGAGCAAATTCGCCCGTAGCAGAGTGATCAACGCGCTGAAGCTCGCGGTGGTCGGCCTCGTCGCGACATCGCTGCTGGTTTCGTGCGGCGGCACATCCCGGGAAACCCCGCCGCCGTCAGGCCGGCCGATCGAATCGGGCAAGCTGCCGCAGGGACGCGGCGGCGTGGTGGTACCGCCGGGGCAGACGCCCAAGGTGGCGCTGCTGCTGCCGATGTCGGGCCAGTTCGAGAAGATCGGCACGGCGATGCGCCAGGCGGCCGAGCTGGCGCTCTTCGAGATCGCCGACAAGGGCTTCGAGATGACGCCCATCGACACCGGCGGCACCCCCGAGGGCGCGCGCCGGGCGGCCCAGCAGGCTCGCGCCGCCGGTGCCCATCTGATCCTGGGCCCGCTCCTCTCCGCCTCGGTGCAGGCGGTCAAGGAAGAGCTCGCCAACGACGACATCAACATCATCGCCTTCTCCACCGACGCCAACGTCGCCGGCGGCAAGGTCTATCTGATGGGCTTCCTGGTGGCGCCGCAGATCGACCGGATCGTCGCCTACGCCTCGCAGCAGGGCCTGAAGCGCATCGCCGTGGTGGCGCCCGAGGGTCCCTATGGCGACGCGGTGGTCGCCGCCTTCAAGGAAGCCGTGACGAAGCACCAGGTCTCCGATGCCGGTACACTGCTTTATCCGACCGAATCCGCGGAGATGACCAAGGTCTTCCGCGCCTTCACCAGCTACGACGCGCGCGCGGCCGAGCTTCTGCGCGCCATCGCCAAGACCCAGGGCAAGACCGACGCCGCCTCGCGGCGGGCCCGCGCCAAAGCCAAGCGCGACATCAAGGTGATGCCGCCGGAATGGGATGCGGTGATCATCGCCGATGGCGGCGCGCGGCTCCTGCTGGCGGCCTCGATGCTCGCCTTCTACGACGTCAACCCGGACAAGGTGCAGTATCTCGGCACCGGCCAGTGGGACGACCCGACGGTGGCCCGCGAGCCGAACCTCAAGGGCGGCTGGTTCGCCGCCCCGCCGCCCGAAGCGCGCGCCAAGTTCGAAGCCAAGTTCAAGGCGCAGTTCAAATCGGACCCGCCGCGCATCGCCACCCTCGCCTACGATGCGGTGGCACTGGCGGCGGTGCTGGCGCGGAGCGAAGGCGGCGCCAATTTCGGGCCGGACGCGATCGCCTCGGCGAACGGCTTCATCGGCATCGACGGCATCTTCCGCTTCCTACCGAGCGGGCTCTCGCAGCGCGGGCTTGCGGTGCTCGAGGTCGCCGAGGACGAGATCCGCATGATCGGAAACGCGCCCAAGACCTTCGAGGTCGCGACCGG
>QKHF01000175.1 GCA_003250135.1 Paracoccaceae bacterium
CAGGCGTCGGCGGCCAGAATGGCGGCCAGACGCCGTTCGACATGCGGCGCGTCGGCGACGGCGGCCGTTTGCCCTGGGCCGATCGACTCGACCTCGCCCGCGAAGCGGAAACCGCGCCCCCGCGCCGTCCTGATCCAGCGCTGCTCGCGCCCGCTGTCGTCCAGCGCGGCGCGGGCCGCCTGCACCGCGCTGCTCAGCGTCGCGTCCGAGACGATGCGGCCGGACCAGACCTGATCCAGCAACTCGTCCCTGGTGACGACGCGCCCCTGGCTCTCAGCAAGGCAGACAAGCAGGTCGAACACCTTGGGCTCGACGGGTCGAGGCGCGCCTGCCCGGCGCAGCTCGAAACGGTCTCTGTCGAGCTCGAATTCTCCGAATTTGTAGATCATGCGTCGTCTTTGACCTGCGCGCGCCTCAGCGCCGGGTTCCCTGAACCCAATGTATCCATGCGCCGCGGTGATTTCCAATAGCTGGTGTTGGGAAAGCCGGGATCTGCGCGTCCCTCGCGTCGATTCGCTGCGAATTTGGGGGGATCGCCCTGCGTTTACTCGCCGGCGTGGGCGTCGGCATGCGCCGACAGTTCCTGCTCCAGCAGCTTCTCTACCGCGCCGCGCGGCCGCGTGAACCGCGCCATCAGATCATAGAGAACGGGCGTCACGAACAGCATCAGCACCGTCGACAGACCAAGGCCTGCGATGATCACGCTGCCGATCGCGACCCGGCTTTCCGCGCCCGCGCCGCTCGCCAGCACCAGCGGCAACGCCCCCAGCATGGTCGAAAGCGCCGTCATCACGATCGGGCGCAGCCGCAGCGCCGAAGCCTCGATCACCGCCTCCCGCACCTCGAACCCGCGGTCTCGCAGCTGGTTGGCGAATTCGACGATCAGGATTCCGTTCTTGGCGATCAGGCCGATCAGCAGGATCACGCCCACCTGGCTGTAGACATTGATCGACAGCCCGCCGATCGTCATGGCGTAAACCGCCCCCGCCACGCCCGCCGGCACCGTCAGCATGATGACGATGGGGTGCACGAAGCTCTCGAACTGCGCCGCCAGCACCAGGAACACGATCAGCAGAGCGAGGCCGAACACCAGCGTCGCCCCGGCGGAGGAGTCCTTGAACGCGCGCGACTGGCCCTCAAAGCCCAGTTTCGCCTCCGGCGGCAGCGTCTCGCGCGCGGCGTCCTCAAGATAGGTCAGCGCAGCGCCCAGGTCGTACCCTTCGCCCAGCGCCGCGGACAGCTGGATCGACGGCAGCCGGTCGAAGCGCCTGAGCGAGGGCGCGGCGGCGTTCTCGGTCAGCGTGACCAGCGCGCCCAGCGGCACCAGCGTCTGGCCGTCGCCCGAGCGGATGAAGATGTTGGCGATGTCCGAGGGCGAGCGGCGGTCGGCGTCCTCGGCCTGCACGATGACCGGGTATTCGCGGCCCTTGCTGACGAAGGTCGTCACCTCGCGCGAGGCGAGCATGGTCTGCAGCGTCGTGGCGATGGTCTCGACCGAAATGCCCAGATCATCGGCCCGGTTGCGGTCGATGGAGATTTCGAGCTGCGGCAGGTTCTCCTCGAAATCGATCTCGGGACCGACCAGACCGTCGTTGGCCTCGGCTTTCGCGAGCATCGCGTTGGACCATTCCTTGACGCTTTCGAAATCCGGCCCGCCGATCACCAGCCGAACCGGCGTCGAGCTGCCCCGCAGGCCCAGACCCGCGGGGGTGACGGGGAATCCGCGCGCCACGGTCACCTCGCCCATACGGGGGGCGATGTCGCGCACGATCTCCGCGACGTCGCGCTCGCGCTCCTCCCACGGCGCCAGCCGAAGCACCACGAAGGACCGGTAGGGCCGACCCCAGCTGCCGCTGAAGGTGAAGACGGTGGCGATCTCGCCGGATTCGTAGAGGGGCC
>QKHF01000014.1 GCA_003250135.1 Paracoccaceae bacterium
GGGCGTTCCGCTGAAGGCGCCGGTGGCGGGCGTCGCGATGGGCCTGATCCTGGAAGAGGACGGCCGCTTCGCGGTGCTGACCGATATCCTGGGCGACGAGGACCATCTCGGCGACATGGACTTCAAGGTCGCGGGCACCGAGGCGGGCATCACCTCTCTCCAGATGGACATCAAGGTCGCCGGCATCACCGAGGAGATCATGAAGCAGGCCCTCGCGCAGGCGAAGGACGGCCGCATGCACATCCTCGGCGAGATGTCGAAGGCGCTGACCGAGGGCCGTTCGGAGTTCTCCGCCCACGCCCCGCGCATCGAGACCATGCAGATCAAGACCGACAAGATCCGCGAAGTGATCGGCTCGGGCGGCAAGGTGATCCGCGGCATCGTCGAGGAATCGGGCGCCAAGGTCGACATCAACGACGACGGCGTGATCAAGATCGCCTCGCCGGATTCGGCCTGCATCGAGAAGGCCAAGGAGCTGATCAACTCGATCGTCGCCGAGCCGGAGGTGGGCAACATCTACACCGGCAAGGTCGTCAAGATCATGGATTTCGGCGCCTTCGTGAACTTCTTCGGCAAGCGCGACGGGCTGGTCCACATCTCTCAGATGACCTGGGAGCGTGGCGCCAAGCCGTCCGACCTCGTCAAGGAGGGCCAGGAGGTCAAGGTCAAGCTGATGGGCTTCGACGACCGCGGCAAGGTGCGCCTTTCCATGAAGGTGGTCGATCAGGAGACCGGCCAGGAGATCAAGAAGGAAAAGGCGGAGGCGGAAGAGGCGTAAGCGCCTCGACCGTCCCGGATTTTCAGAAGGGCCCCCGCGCGGGGCCCTTTTTCGTCGCGGGGGCGGGATGGCGCTGGCGCGGCGCAGGTTTCCCGCTCATGCTCGCCGCATGAACCAGCCCGCCGCCTCTGTCGCCGACACCACCCGCGCCGGCATCCTGTTCATGTGCGCGACCGCGATCGTGTTCGCGGTGCAGGACGGGTTCTCGACATTCCTTGTGCAGAACCACTCGCCGATCTTCGTGGTGATGATCCGTTACTGGGCCTTCGCCGCCTTCGTACTGGCGATGGCGGCGCGGCGTCCGGGCGGGATCAGGGCGGCGGCGCGCAGCAAGCGTCCGCTTCTGCAAACCGCGCGCGGCCTTCTGCTGGCGCTGGAGATCTGCGTGATGGTGACCGGCTTCCAGGTGCTGGGGCTGGTCGAGGCGCATGCGATCTTCGCGATCTATCCGCTGCTGGTGGCGGCGCTGTCCGGCCCGGTGCTGGGCGAGTGGGTGGGCTGGCGGCGCTGGACGGCGATCGGCGCAGGCTTCGTCGGCGTGCTGATCATCCTCCGGCCCGGACTCGGCGTGTTCGATCCGGCGGCGCTGATCGCGCTGACCGCAGCCCTGTTTTTCGCGCTTTACGGGTTGCTGACCCGACTCGCCAGCCGGGCGGACAATGCCAATGTCAGCTTCTTCTACACCGGCGTCGCTGGCGCAGCGGGGCTGACGCTGGTGGGGCCGTTCTTCGCCAGCTCCATGACCGGCGCGGAGATCGCGCTGATGCTGGTCCTCTGTGTGACCGGAGTGCTGGGCCACTACCTGATGATCAAGGCGTATTCTCTGGCCGAGGCCGCCACGCTGCAGCCGTTCGCCTATCTGCAACTGGTCGCCGCCTCGGCGATCGGAGTCGTGGTTTTTGCGGAGACGATGGATGCGCCGACGGTCGCCGGCGCCGCGCTGATCGTGGGCGCCGGGATCTTCGCCGCCTTTCGCGCGCGCCGCAAGGCGGCGCGCTAGGGCGTCGCGTCAGCTTTCGACTTTCGGCAGATTCTCAAGCTGCGGCATGCCGATGGCGTGATAACCGCCATCGACGAACAGCACCTCGCCGGTGGTCGAGGCGCCCAGATCGGACAGCAG
>QKHF01000196.1 GCA_003250135.1 Paracoccaceae bacterium
GCACGTTCAGCCGCCGCATGACGGCGTATTTCAACCTGCGCCCCCCCAACCTGATCAGCCGGCTGGAAGAGATGCGCCGCGGTGAACACAAGATCGAGCGGTGAGCGCCCAAGCGCGCGCCGGAAACCATCGTCCCCTTGGACCAGAGGCCCGTCATGCACTAATAATCAAACTGGACCAGTCAGATCAGGCTGCCCACGGCGACAATCATCGCTGATCGTAGTCATGGGCATTCGCCGCAGCGGTCGCGGTGGCATTAACAGTCATCTGACCAAATGGGCTTGTTTGACGGATTCTAACTAGTTTCACTTTCCCCGATAATGCCGGAACTTAGGCGGCGCAAAGCTGCCGTCACTCCTCGAGAGCGGCGGTGCTGTTCCGTTTGAAGCTGGGCGCTTTGGGCGGTTCGGAGACCGGTTCAAAATGGTCGGACACGACCGGTTACACCGTCAACGGACAGAACCATACCCATCCAGCTCTATGACCAACTTCGCGGCGCGTTTGAAGCGGGCATGGGCGGCGGCGAAGTCGTCGGTCATGTCGGCATTCGGCTCGATCACCTCGGCGATCTCTGGCGGCGTGACGATAGACACATCGCCTTCGGCGGCGATCAGGCCGAGTCGCGCGGCGCCGAATGCGCCGCCAAAGTCGCCGTCCGCGGGGACGGAAATCGGAGCGCCCAGCGCGGTGGCGATCGCTTCGAGCCAGTACCGCGACTTGCTGCCCCCGCCGACGGCGAAGCAGGTCTCGATCCGGGTTCCGGCGGCCGCCAGCGCGTCCCGGCAATCGACCAGCGCGAAGGCGACGCCCTCCATGACCGCTCGGGCCGCGTCGATGCGGTCGGCAGCGTGCTCGAGGCCAAGGAACGCGCCCCGGATTGTCGCGTCGTTGAGCGGGGTTCGCTCGCCCCCGAGATAGGGCAGGAACAAGGTCCGGCCGGGCGGACGCAATCCGCCGAGCGTTCCGGTCAGTTCGGCCGGATCCGCGCCGATCAGGCGCGCATACCAGTTGAGCGCATCCGTCGCGGCAAGGATGACGCCCATCTGATGCCAGGTTCCCGGCAGCGCATGGCAAAACGTGTGCACCGCGGTCGCCGGGTCCGGGCGGTAGCTGTTGGTGGCTGCGAACAGCACCCCCGAGGTGCCGAGCGAGACGAAGGCGGTTCCTTCCTCGACGACGCCCATCCCGACAGCCGAAGCGGCGTTGTCCCCGCCGCCGCCCGCGACAGCGACCCGCTCGCCGAAGCCCCAGCGCTCGGCAAGCCCGGGACGTAGCGTTCCTGAGACCTCGGACCCCTCGACGAGTCTGGGCATGGCGTCGCGTGAGAGGCCGCTCAGCGACAGAAGCGCATCGCTCCAATCCCGCGCGCCGGTGTCGAGCCAGCTCGTGCCGGCGGCATCGGACATGTCCGCGACGTAGTCTCCGGTCAGCCAGAGCCGGAGATAGTCCTTCGGCAAGAGAACCTTCGCGACCTTCTCGAAAATTCGCGGCTCGGCGTTCCGGACCCAGGCCAGCTTGGGGGCGGTGAAGCCTGGGAAAACGACATTGCCGCTGACTTCGCGCCAGATGGGGTCGGCGTCCATCTCGGCGGCCTCTCGGGAGGAGCGCGTGTCGTTCCAGAGAATGGCTGGCCTGAGGACCTCGCCGGCGGCGTCGATGAGCGTCGCGCCGTGCATCTGCCCGGACAGGCCTATGGCCCGAACATCCGCCAGTGATTGTCTGGCCGCGAGGGAATCGAGGACCGATTCCGCCGCCGCGATCCAGTCAGCCGGGTTCTGTTCCGACCAACCGCTCTGGGTTCGACTTGTCGTCAGGGGCGCAACCGCGTCGGCGACCAGACGCTGCTCGGCGTCGATCAACAGCCCTTTCAGGCCCGATGTGCCCAGATCCAAACCGAGATACATGGAAGTCCCCCCATCCCGGATCCTGAGTTTCCGATGGTCGATCGGTTTCTCTTATCGCATGCGACGAGCAAGCGGCGAGGGTTTCAAGATCTCCAGTCAGCCTGACGGCGTGGACGATTACTTCGACGATCCGCCATGATACGTCGACAGCGCCGCCTCGCACCCTTCCGACCAGATTAGGGTCAGCCAGCGATCGAAGGCCTCGGCGAAGGATTGGACGCGGTTCAGGTCTCCGTAAAGCTGGCCTTGCTCCAGCCAGGCGGCGGGGCGCTCCTTCGCGGCGGCGGCCGCCTCGGTCAGGTCGCTCCAGAGCGGATCATTGGGCTCGATCGTCGAGCCGTCTTCGCGAACGCCGGAGCACATGCGGGCCCACAGGGCCTCGACCAGCGCCAGCCCCTCGACAGACCCGCCCGCCGCGAGTTGATCGCGCAGGATCGGCAGCACGAAGCCGGTGTGTCGCGAGGAGCCGTCGAAGGCCACCCGGCGGGTGGTGTCCACGATCCTCGGGTTGGCGAAGCGCTTTTCGATGAGGTCGACATATTGCGGCGCGGTCATCCCCGGCACCGGCGCCACGGTCGGCGCGATCTCCTCGGTCTGGACCTTCCGGAAGAACGCCGAGATCAGAGGATGCGCCATACAGTCGGCGATGGTCTCGATCCCGAGGATCTCGCCGGCGTTGGCGATCACCTGATGGCCTGCGTTCAGGATACGGATCTTCATCGTCTCATAGGCGTGGACGTCGTCGGAGAAGGTCGCGCCGACGCGGTCCCAATCGGGGCGCCCGGCGCAGAAGGCGTCTTCGATGACCCATTGGCGGAAGGCTTCATGGGTCACCGGGGCCGCGTCATCGATCCCGAACTCGCGCACGAGCGCCAGCTCCTTGGGACCGGTGGCGGGCGCGATGCAGTCGACCATGGAGTTCGGGAAGGTCGCGTGCGCCTCGATCCAATCGGCCAGTCCCGGGTCGGACAGCCGGGCCAGCGAGACAACGGCCTGGCGCAGGAGGGCGCCGTTGCCCTGCAGGTTGTCGCAACTCAGGCCGGTGAACGGGCCATGGCCGGCGTCCCGGCGCAGGCGCAACGCGGCGACCATCGCGCCGAAAGCGGTGCGCGGCCGGTCGGGATTGGCGGCGTCGTGCTGAATGTCCGGGTGACCGGCGTCGAAGGCCTTGGTCGTACGGTCGAAGAAATAGCCGCCTTCGGTGACGGTCAGGGCCACGATGCGGACCCGGGGGTGGGCCATGGCGCGGATCAGGGGGGCCGCGCCATCCTCGATCGGCAGGTAGTCGATCATCGACCCGACCACCTCGGCGGACACGCCGTCCGGATCCAGTTCGATCAGGGTCGTCAGGCAGTCCTGCGCGAGGAGCTTTTCCCGCATCGCCGCATCATAGGGGCGGACCCCGGCGCCGATGATCGCCCAGTCATGCGCCTGGCCGTCCTGCATCAGGCGATGCAGATACCAGGCCTGATGCGCGCGATGGAAATTTCCCACGCCGATATGGACGATGCCGGGCGTCAGCGCCTTGCGGTCATAGCGAGGCCGCTCGATCGTCAGCCTGTCGAGAGTCGCATTGGAAAGGGGAATCAGCTCATCCATTGTCCGCCATCCACGTTGTAGCATTGTGAAACGATGTAACCGGCTTCATCGCTGGCGAGGAAAACCGCCATGCCGGTCAGGTCTTCGGCGACGCCCATGCGGCCATAGGGAACGGCGGCGCCGACCTCTTTTTTCTTCTGGCCAGGCGCCTTGCCCTCGTATTTGGCGAAGAACGCGTCGACCCCGTCCCAGTGCTCGCCATCCACCACGCCAGGCGCGATCGCATTGACGTTGATGCCGTGCTTGATCAGGTCGAGCCCCGCCGATTGCGTGAGGCTGATGACCGCCGCCTTGGTCGCGCAGTAAACGGCGACAAGCGGCTCGCCGCGCCGCCCGGCCTGGCTGGCCATATTGATGATCTTGCCCTTCACGCCCGCCGCGATCATGTGGCGCGCGACCGCCTGCAACGTGAAGAGCGCGCCCGCGACGTTCACGTCGAAGACGCGGGCGTAGTCCTCGCGTTTGATCTCCACGATCGGCGCGGCGGTGAACAAGGCCGCGTTGTTGATCAGGATGTCGATCCGGCCAAAGGCCGCCACCGTCTCGGCGACAGCATTGTCGATGCTCGCCTGATCGGTGACGTCCAGCTTGATGGCGACGGCGGCCTCTCCCAACTCGGCGGCGGTTTCGCGCGCGTGTTCGAAATCGATGTCGGCGACGGCGACTTTCGCGCCTTCGCGGATATAGGCCTCCGCGAAGGCGCGCCCGATGCCTCGGGCGCCGCCAGTGATGAGGGCTGTTTTGCCCGCCAGACGCATCAGTCGATCCTCAGGCCCTTGGCGTCGAACTTGTGGATGACGTCCTCGCGCGGGGTCATGTAGATGCGGTCGCCATGGCGGAAATTGACCTCCCCATCGGCCCGCACGGTGAAGCTTTCCGCCAGACCGGTGTCGTGAACATGGAGGAAGGTGTCAGAGCCGAGATGCTCCGAAACGCTGACCACGCCGGACCAGGGACCACTTTCGGCCGAGACGGCGATGTGTTCGGGCCGGATCCCGATCGTATGAGCGCCGTGTTTCGCGGCTTCGGGGCCTTCAATGAAATTCATCTTGGGCGACCCGATGAAGCCGGCGACGAACTGGTTGCGGGGAGCATGGTACAGCTCCAGCGGAGAGCCCACCTGTTCGATGACGCCGGCGCGGAGCACGACGATCTTGTCGGCCATGGTCATGGCTTCGACCTGGTCGTGCGTGACGTAGATCATCGTGGTCTCGAGCCGCTCGTGCAGCTCGCTGATCTCCAGCCGCATGCCCACCCGCAGCGCCGCGTCGAGGTTCGACAGCGGCTCATCGAACAGGAAGGCCGCAGGTTCGCGCACGATCGCCCGGCCGATCGCCACCCGCTGGCGCTGACCGCCGGAAAGTTGCCCGGGGCGACGCTCGAGGTAATCGGTCAGGTTCAACGCCTTGGCGGCGGCCTCGATCCGGCGGTTCTGCTCCGCCTCGTCGATGCCCGCCATGCGCATCGGGAAGGCGATGTTTTTCCTGACCGACATATGCGGATAGAGCGCGTAGGACTGGAACACCATCGCCAGACCGCGCTTGGCGGGCGGGGTTTCGGTGGCGTCCACGCCGTCGATTGAGATGTGTCCGCTGGAGACGTCCTCCAATCCGGCGATCAGGCGCAGCAGGGTGGATTTACCGCACCCCGAGGGGCCGACGAAGACGCAGAACTCTCCATCTTCGATCGTGAGATCGAGCGGCGGAATAACCTCGACAGAGCCGAAGCGTTTGGTCACCTGGTTCAGCTGAATTTGTCCCATTGATCTGTTTCCTTACTTGACGGCGCCGAAGGTCAGGCCGCTGACGAGTTGCTTCTGGCTGAACCAGCCGAGAACGAGGATCGGCGCGATGGCCATGGTCGAAGCCGCGCTGAGCTTGGCGTAGAAGAGCCCCTCCGGGCTGGAGTAGCTGGCGATGAAGGCCGTGAGCGGGGCCGCCTGGGCCGCGGTCAGGTTGAGGGTCCAGAACGCCTCGTTCCAGGCCAGGATGACATTCAGCAGCAATGTCGAGGCGATGCCGGGGATCGCCATGGGCGTGAGGATATAGAGAACCTCCTCGCGCAGGGACGCCCCGTCCATCCGCGCCGCCTCCAGGATTTCTCCGGGGATTTCCTTGAAGTAGGTGTAGAGCATCCAGACGATGATCGGCAGGTTGATCAGCATCAGGACGATGACCAGACCGAACTGAGTGTCGAGCAGCCCCAACTCGATGAACATCAGGTAGATCGGGTAGAGCACGCCGACCGCCGGGAGCATCTTGGTGGACAGCATCCACAGAAGGATGTCCTTGGTCCGCTTCGAGGGCACGAAGGCCATCGACCAGGCCGCCGGCACGGCGATGATGATCCCCAGTATGGTGGAGCCGCCGGCGATGATCACCGAGTTCCAGAGGAACCGCATGTAGTCCGAGCGCTCCATGACCACGGAGTAGTTCTCCAGGGTCCAGTCGAAGGCCAGGAACACCGGCGGGTCGGCGATGGCGGTCGCTTCGGTCTTGAAGCTGGTGAGGACCGTCCAGAGGATCGGGAAGAAGATCAGCAGACCTACGGCCCATGCGGCGGCGGTGTTGATGATCTTGCGGTTTTTGGTCACTGCGCGGGCCATTATGTCCTCCTCACGCGTCCAGGTTCTTGCCGACGATGCGCATCAGGAAGATCGCAACGATGTTGGCGAGAATGATTGCGTAGACGCCGCCGGCTGAGCCGAGGCCCACATTCTGGCTTTCCAGAACGCGCTGGTAGATCAGGTAGGTCAGCGTCCGGGTGCCGAAGCTGCCTTGGGTGGTCACGAAGATCTCGGCGAAGATCGAGAGCAGAAAGATCGTCTGGATCAGGATTACGACCGTGATGGCGCGACCGAGATGCGGCAGCGTGATGTAGGCGAACCGCGACAGCGGCGGAGCGCCGTCCATCTCCGCGGCTTCAAGCTGCTCGCTGTCGAGCGACTGGATCGCGGTCAAAAGGATCAGCGTCGCGAAGGGCAGCCACTGCCAGGAGACGATCATGGTGATTGAGGTCATCGACGCCTGGCTGAGCCACTCGACAGGCGCCGCCCCGAAAAACTTCCAGAGATGGGCGAACAGGCCGTTCACCGGGTCCATGAACATGTTCTTCCAGACCAGCGCCGAAACCGTTGGCATCACGAAGAACGGCGCGATCACCAGGATGCGGACGATCCCCTGTCCCCACATTGGCTGGTTGAGAAGCACCGCCAGCAGGACGCCGAAGACGACCGTGATCAGCAGAACGCCGCCCACGATAGCCAGGGTCGTCACGACCGATGGCCAGAATGCGCTGGAAGTGACGAAGCGGACGTAGTTGTCCAGACCAACCCATCCCAGGTCGCCGCCGCGCAGGGGCAGGTATTGTTTAAAGGAAAAGTAGAGCGTCATGATCAGGGGGACGAGCATCCAACCCAAGAGCAGGACCACCGCCGGCGCCATCATCACGCGCGCCGCTGATCGGGAATGTTGGGTCGCCATTGGCTTGCCTCCTCTGTTGATCGCCGTCAGGTCGCCTGAGACGAATTCCGATGGTGCGAAGTTTTAAAAGCGGGGGGCGACGCGGCTCGCAGCCGCCCCCCAAGTCAGGAAGGAAACGCTTAGTAGCCTGCGGCTTCCATTTCGTCGGCGACGAGCGTCTGCGCTTTCTCCAGCGCCTCGTCAGGCGACTGCTGGCCCGCGACCATCGCCGAGAACTCCTGCCCCGCCGTCGTGCCGATGCCGGCCCATTCGGGGATCGCGACATACTGGATGCCCACATACGGCACCGGTTCGACCGTCGGGTTGTTCGGGTCGGCCGCGTTGATCGACTGCAGCGTCATGCGTATTCCGGGTTCTCGTAGAGCGAGGTCCGGGTGCCCGGCGGCACGTTGGCCCAGCCCTCTTTCTCCGCCACGAGCGCGAGATAGTCCTTCGAGGTCGCCCAGTTGACGAATGTCTTCGCCGCGTCGGTGGCGTCGGAGCCGGCCGGGATGGCCAGAGCCCAGGCCCATAGCCAGTTGGCGCGTTTGCCCTTGCCGGTGTCGGGCGCGAGCGCGAAGCCCACCTTGTCGGCGACGGTCGAGTCGTTGGGGTTGGTCACGAAGGAGGCCGCCACGGTGGCGTCGATCCACATGCCGCACTTGCCCTGCTGGAACAGCGACAGGTTCTCGTTGAAGCCGTTGGTCGAGGCGCCCGGAGGGCCGTAGGTGGTCAGCAGGTCGTTGTAGAAGGAGACAGCCTCCTTCCACGCGGGAGTGTCGAGCTGCGGCTTCCAGTCCTCGTCGAACCAGCGCGCGCCGAACGAGTTGGCGACCGTGGTGATGAACGCCATGTTCTCGCCCCAGCCCGCCTTGCCGCGCAGGCACGCGCCGTAAATCTCGTTGCTCTTGTCGGTCATCGCCGCCGCGGCTTCCTTGATGAAGTCCCAGGTCGGGGCCTCGGGCATCGTGAGCCCGGCTTTCTCCATCAGGTCCGTGCGGTACATGACCATCGAGCTTTCGCCATAGAACGGCGAGGCGTAGAGAGTGCCGTCATGCGACAGGCCCGACCGCATCGCCGGCAAAATGTCGTCGATGTCATAGTCGGCCGGCAGATCGTCGAGCGCCACGAGCCAGCCATTCGCCGCCCAGATGGGGGTCTCGTACATGCCGATGGTCAAAACATCGAACTGGCCGCCCTTGGTCGCGATGTCCTGGGTCACGCGCTGACGAAGGACGTTCTCCTCCAGCGTCACCCATTCAAGCGTGATGTCCGGGTGCTTGGCGGTGAAATCGTCGGTCAGACCCTGCATGCGGATCATGTCGCCATTGTTCACGGTCGCGATGGTGACGGTGGTCTCGGCGAAAGCGCCGCCCGAGGCGACGAGAGTCAGCGCCGTGGCGCCGAAAAGCGACTTCATCAGAGACATCAATTGTCCTCCCTGTTTCGTTATTAGTGATTAGTGTCGCCAAGGTTAGCGGCTTCTGAGTTTCAGTCAATTTAAATTTAACGCGCGTTAATAAATAATCAAAACATAATTCAAATTCAATAAGTTATGCGGAGTCCCGCATCACCAAAGTCCCGTCGAAATACGTTTCCTCCCGCCGGGACGGGCGCTGCTCCGATTCGATGATTCCAAACAGCGTGCTGGCCGCCAGGTCCGCGATCGCGGCG
>QKHF01000073.1 GCA_003250135.1 Paracoccaceae bacterium
GTCAGTATGACGCCGAGTAGTCCGGGCACGATATTCACCGCAGTGCGGCCCGCGGGGTTGTAGCGCCGGTGAATCACAGTTTCGACGGGCGGCAGGGGCGCCGTGGTTTCGACAGGCGTTCCCTCGATCAGCGGAGCCACGGCCGAGGCGACGATGGATGGAAAGGCGCCGGTCGCGGCGGCGGCGGCCACCGGGTCGGTGGCGTCGGCGTCGAGCAGGATCTGTGGGCGATCGCCGCGCGCCAGATCGCGCTCGAAATTCTCCGGCACGGTCACGACGAAAAGCGCGTCGCCGCGCACGATCGTCTTGTCCAACGCTTCCGGGCTGATGACGCGGCCGCGGATTTCAAAGAAATCCGAGTTCTCCAGCGCGTAGAGAATGGCGCGGACCGCTGGCCCGTCATCCCGCAACTCGACCACTGTGGGCAAGTGGCGCGGGTCGGTGTTGATCGCAAAGCCGAACAGGATCAATTGCATGATCGGAATGCCGATCATCATCGCGAAGGTCAGGCGATCGCGGCGCAACTGGATGAATTCCTTGCGCATGATCGCGACCGCGCGGGCGGGGCTGAACGCGCGGATCATCGGTCTTGGACCCTCCCGCCGGTCATCAGGTAGATGAAGGCCTCTTCGATCCCGGTCTTGGCTTCGCTCCACCGATACGCCGGATCGGCGCGCGCGTCCGCCGTGGCGTCTGCGAGCGCCGCCTCATCCCTGCCGCTCACATGGAGCGCGGCGCCGAAACGGGCGATCTGGTCGATGCCGGGCCTGCCGTCCAGCCTGTGGTAAAGGGTTTTCAGGTCCGGCCCTTCGACCCTCCAGGTGACGATGCCGACCCGGGCGGCGACTTCGCCGGCCGGCGCCTCAAGCAGCTTCTTGCCATACGCGATGAAGGCCAGCCGATCGCATTGCACGGCTTCATCCATGTAGTGGGTCGACACGAGGGCCGTGACGCCCCCCTCCGCCAAACGACGGATCCTGCGCCAGGCCGTCGGCTCGTCAAGCAGCAAGAGGTCGGGCTTGTGAAGCGTCGCCGCCGCAAGGGCGAGCCGCTGTTGCCAACCGCCGGACAGCTGGCTCGCGAACTGGTTCGCGCGCTCGGTCAGCTCGAAATCCCGCATGGCGCCGATAACAGCGTCACGAGGACGCTTGACCTTGTGCAGACGCGCCATGAAGTCGAGGTTCTCTCGCACGGTCAATTCAGCGTAGAGCGAGAAATGCTGGGTCATGTACCCGACGCGCTCTTTGATCTTCTCGCTCTCGCGGCGGATGTCGAACCCGAGGCAGACGCCGCTCCCGGCGTCGGGGCGCAAGAGTCCGCAGATCATCCGTATCGTCGTGGTCTTGCCGGAGCCGTTCGGTCCGAGAAAGCCGAAGATCTCGCCTTTGGGCGCACGCAGGCTGAAGCCGTCGACGGCCATCCTGTCGCCAAATCTCTTGGTCAGCCCTTCGACATCGATGACCGCGTCCGTCATCACGGGCGGCGCAGCTGCAAAGGCGTTCCGCTGGGCGGAGCGGCGCCTTCGAAACGCGCTTCGAGCCGGAAGACCAGCCTCGCGCGCTCCTTGTCGGAAAAAATCATCGGCGCGGTGAACGCTGCGTCCTTGGAGACGCTGGTGACCACGGCGGTCAGGGACTCCGGGCAACTGTCGCATGTCACCGCCAGGCGGTCGCCAGGCGCGAAGCCGCCGAGCTGTTCCTCAGGCACGAAACCGATCGCCATCATCGCGCCGTCGGGCAGGAAGCGCACGATTGGCGCGGAGGGGCCGGCCGTCTCACCGGGCTCGCGCAGCAGGCGCTCAACCAGGCCGGGCTCGGGCGTCGAGATGGTGCGGTGCGCAAGCGCCTCTCGCGCGGCGGCGACGGCGGCGTCGGCCGCGTTCGCGTCGGCCTGCAGCGCGCGCAGCGCGTTTTCCCGCGCCGGCAGTTCGACCAGGGTCAGGCGCTCTTTCAGTTCCGCGACCCGCGCTTCCGTGGCGCGCGCCTCCGCCTCCGCCGCATCGAGGCGCGAGCGAGAGACGACGCCCCGGTCAAACAGCGGTTGAACGCGTCCCAATTCGTCGCTCGCCGCCTCGGCCGCGGCCTCCGCCTGGGCCAGAAGGTCGCGCGCGGCCTTGATCTCCGCGTCCCGTCCGCCTAGTGAGGCGTCGGTGAAGCGCGCCGCAGCCGCCACGGCCCGCGCCTCCGCCTCGCGAAGGCTCGCCTGTTCGATGCTGTCATCGAGGCGCGCGATCGCCGCGCCGGCCGCGATCTCGTCACCCTCCGCGACCATCAGTTCGACGATCCGCCCCTCGCTTTCAGCCGCAAGAAGCCGAAACCGCCCTTCGGCGTAGCCGTAAATAACGTCGTTCTCCGGATCGTCGCAGGACGCCAGGAGGAGGACGGTCGCCAGAACGAAGAATGCGCGTTTCATCGCTGACCACCGTTGCGAAACTCCACCTCGCAGTAAAGGGGGCAGATTGGCGGTGATGATGCACGTCCGCTTCAGAGCAAGCTGGCTATGGACGCTCCAACGACATACGCCAACAAGAAATTCGCCCCGACTGAGGCGCCCCGCATAACGTGCTCCAACTTGAAGTCCTAGTTCCGTAACCTAGAGTGGAGGACGCGATGAGGTCGACAAAGCGCTATCAACGCGGCTCAATCATCGCAAGGCGCTTACGCGTCGCTGAAGTTGGCGAATGACTTT
>QKHF01000075.1 GCA_003250135.1 Paracoccaceae bacterium
GTCGCCAAGCGCCACCTCGACATGGTCTACGCGCATCTGCGCTGGAGCGACAAACCGTTCATGGGGTCGGTGACGGCGGGCGAGCGCGCGGCGGACTCGGTCGAGATGGCGCGCATCGCCTTCGGGGGCGATCTTGCCGACCGGACGGTGATGACGAGCCTGATCAATGCGTCCTCGCCGCTGATCTGGGACGCGACCATGCTGGACGCGGCCGAGACCTACGCCGCGGCGAACCAGGCCTGCATCATCACGCCTTTCATCCTGGCCGGCGCCATGGCGCCCGCGACCTCCGCCGGGGTGGCGGCGCAGACCTTGGCCGAGGCGCTGGTCGGCATCGCCTTCACCCAGCTTGTCCGGCCCGGCGCGCCCGCGGTGTTCGGGTCCTTCGCAAGCTCCATGTCGATGCAGACGGGCGCACCGACATTCGGCACGCCCGAGCCCGCCATCGTGCTCTACACCGTCGCGGCTCTCGCCCGTCGGCTCGGCGTTCCCTTCCGCTCGGGCGGGTCCCTGACCGCGTCCAAGATTCCCGACGCGCAGGCCGCCTATGAGTCCGCGGCGACTCTGCTGCCCACGGTGATGGGCGGCGTGAACTTCGTGCTGCACGCGGCCGGATGGCTGGAGGGCGGGCTCGCGATCGGCTACGAGAAGTTCATCCTCGACTGCGACCAGCTTGGGGCGATGGAGGTCTTCGCGAAGGGGCTCGACCTCTCCCCGAACGGGCAGGCCATGGACGAACTTCTGATCCATGAGCCGGGCGAGCATCACCTCGGCACCGCCCATACGCTGCAGAATTTCGAGACCGCCTTCTACCGCGCGTCGACGGCGGACAATTCCAGCTACGAGGAATGGACCGAGAAGGGCGGCCTCGACGCCGCCACGCGGGCGAACGCCTCCTGGAAGGCGCAGCTCGCCGGTTATGAGGCGCCCGTGCTCGATCCCGCCATTGACGAAGAGCTTCGCGCCTTCGTCGAACGCCGCCGCGCCGAACTGCCCGACACCGTGTCGTGATCTGTCTGGATCAAACGGGCGGCCGCCGCTGACGACCACCTTTCGCGAGTTCTGTCGCATCACCCCGACTGGCGAAGCGACAGCAGCCGGCCTGATCCCTCTCAGCCCAGCCGTTCCGAGGCGTGCTCTCCGGGGCTCGCCGGAAACACGACCGTTTTGTCGCCATTGAGGAACACGCGGCGATGGATATGCGCGTGGATCGCGCGGGCCAGCACCCAGCTTTCCACGTCGCGCCCCAGCGTGACGTAATCCGCGCCGCTCTGGGCGTGGGTGACGCGCACCGTGTCCTGCTCGATGATCGGCCCCTCATCGAGATCCGCGGTGACGTAATGCGCGGTCGCGCCGATCAGCTTCACGCCACGCTCGTAAGCCTGCTTGTACGGGTTCGCGCCCTTGAAGCTGGGCAGGAAGGAATGATGGATGTTGATGATCCGGCCCGACATCTTCCGGCACAGCGCGTCGCTGAGCACCTGCATGTAGCGCGCCAGCACGATCAGCTCGGCGCCGGATTCCTCCACCACTTCCATCAGCTTCGCCTCGGCGGCGGCCTTGTTGTCGGGCGTGACCTTGATGTGGTGGAAGGGAATGTCGTGATTCACCACGACCTTCTGGGAATCCATGTGGTTGGAGATCACCGCGACGATGTCGATGGGCAGGGCCCCGATGCGCCAGCGGTAAAGAAGGTCGTTCAGGCAGTGCCCAAACCGAGAGACCATGATGGCGACCTTGGTCTTCTGACCCGCGTCGTGGAACGCGAAGTCGATGCCGTGACGTTCGGCTTTCTCGGCGAAGCCCTCGGTCAGCGCCTCCACGGTTTCGCCCTCGCCCGGCACG